>CAZKTR010000319.1:0-4380 GCA_964555525.1 uncultured Pirellulaceae bacterium | reverse complement strand
ACGGCGTGCTGACGCTTCATGGCACCAACTTTGACGACGTGATCTCGGTCGATGCCACCAATCAAATCACAGCCAATATCAATGGCATCGACTTCCAATGGGCTAATGCCTCCGTTGAAACGATCTTTGTTCGCGGGCACAAGGGCAGCGATACGATCGATTTGAATTTGGGCAGCACGAATGATCAAGTCACGTTGTTGACGGACACTGTTCATGCTAGGAATTCAAATTTCGTCTTAACAGCTACCGCTTTTGATCACTCGTCTGTCTCGGGCGGCGGTGGGTTTGACCAGTTGTACTTCGTTGACTCAGCACAAGACGATCAAATCTCCGCTGGCCAAAACAGTGACGGCCTAGCGTTTGTCAGTCTGGAGCGAACCGGTGAATCGCGACACGCGGTGGGTTTTGAGCAAAACTACATTGCTTCGCTTAATGGAACGGATGCTTTAACCGCCACTGGTAGCCGACAATCGGATTTATTTGGAGCCTATCAAGGTCAGTCGTATTTTAATGTGAGCGATCAAGCGTCGTTCGTTTTTGATTCGTTCAATAGTGTTTCCGTGAATGGCAATGGCGGCGATGACGTCGCAAATCTAGTCGGCACCGACGGCAGAGACGAATTCTTGCTGGGGCCGAACACTGGTGTTCGAAACAATGACCAAGGCAGTGTTCGCGTAGACGGCTTCGATCGAATCAACGCAATCGCCAGTAGCCTAGATCAACAACACGAAAGTGGTCAGTACGATTTACTAGAACTAGTTGATTCCGCCGGCGACGATCATTTGTACCAAAGTAACCGAGACGTTGTGCTCAGTGGCGATGATTTTCACTTGTACGGACAAGGGTTTGTAAATGTGCGAGCAAATTCTATCGGTGGGCAGGATCGAGCAACCATCTTAGATACCGAGGGCAATGACACGTTTAAGTTTACGACTGCTGGTGTTCAGTTGAGAGCAACTGATTTGCTGGTTTACGCTGGCGGATTTGAGAACGTCAACTTCGTGGCAACGGCCGGCGGAAACGATCGAGCGACAATCATCGGTTCGGCGGGCGATGATGTTTTACAAGCCGGTGTCGATAACATCTCCCTGACAACTCAAAATGGTAATCAACTGCAGGTCAGCGGTGTGGATCGAACATTTGCCGATTTAGGTGCTGGTGAAGATCGAGCCAAACTGACTGGCGGCGTGGGCAATGATCAATTCGCGGTCAATGAACAGAACGCCGATTTCCATTCGGTGATGCAATTTTTAAGGTTGCACAATTTTCAAGAAGTCAGTTTTGATGGTAACGGCGGCGATGATGATGTCCAAGTTTCAGGGCCGATTGATTTGTTGGCCGCGATCGGAGACCAAGCTACCGTTGTTCTAGAAAACCATCGCGTGCAACTGACCGACTTTTCGGCATTGGATGTCGATTCGGTCGACGACGCGATCATTGACTTGGATTTTGGTTCGATAGATTTCACAACGAACTTGAGAAGTGAGTAAGATGCCGCGGTTCGGCACCTAAAGGTGGCGACGGTTGCCTCCGGCCTGTCATCCGCGGTAGCGGAGCGATAGCACTTTTTATTGTCGCGGCAGTTAGAATTGACAACGACGAAACACACGAAAGTCAGGATTCAGGTTTAGGGATCTCAGGACAGCTGATTTTTGGTTGTTTGATTTGCGAGTATTTCGTTTCTTTCGCGGTTAAAAAGTTACAGGGTGCTACCGTGGCAGGCTTGTATCATGTGTATATAGGCGTATTCCTTCGGCTGTCGCGTAAGACCGGCTGGAAGCACCGTCGCCACCTTGCACCTAAAGGTGCAGATTCAACACTGCTAAATAAACACACGTTTATTAAAGATCAGCCACTCCACGGTGATCACCACCAACGCCAGCATCACCAACCAGATCCACAATTGCTTTCGCGCGATCTGGGTTTCTGCTTGAGCCATCACTTCTTCTAGACCCAAGCCAAGGTTTTCGCGAACTTCAAGATTACTTTCTTGGCGGTCGAGCAAGTTGACGGTGAACAAATGGTCGACGTCTTCGTCATCTTTACCCGCTACCGAGTAAACACCGCATTGCTCGGTGTCCGAGTAAATGAACTGGTTGTCGATCGAAGCTTTCAATACCGATTCTTTCTTCGCCGGATTCGTGATTTCGATTTCCGGGTAAGGTAAACGAGGCTTGAGTTGAACAAGTTGGCCGGGACGATAGTTCTTCGCCCGACCAAACTGAGAGGCTCCGCCGAGCGTTAACACAGCGTTTTGCACAAAGATTGGGAAGCTAAGCAATCGTGGCCAATCCGTGTTCACGGTTGTGACACCGTCTTTGTCAACTTTTGTCAGAGGAAAACCAATCACCAAATCCTCGTAGTTCCCGCGCGGCCCCACCGATATGATTGGCCCTTCGGTTGACTGAAGCAGCATGGCGGATCCTTGCGGCGCCTTGAGAACGATCGATTCCAAAATATTGACTCGGCTCATTTGCAAGTCGAACATCACGGGGTGAGATTGGTTGACGTCGATGACCGGGGATGTCTCCAGTTTTTTAACTTCTTTCCAATCCTTGGGCGGTACGGCACCGATAAAGATCGTGCTACAACTGGGCATCGCCTTGGGGGCACATTGGTCGAAAACCACCAAGTCATAAGCACCCAACACCGCATTCTCTTTGAATTCCTCGGACTCTACAAATTCACGGTCTTCAAACTCGACGGTAGAGAATTTTTGCAAGCGATCGGTTGTCATTGCCAATTCTAAAAAACTGCGATCATCGGTCAGGACCAATGCTTTGATCATCCGGGGCGGGTTGAGTACACAAGTCGCAACGTTATCTTGCATGTAGCAATCGGTTGCGTCGATTCGAAGTTCCAGCGGAATCGCGTTTGTAATTTGAGAGATGTCACCGGACAAATCAAAGTTAAGTGTCGCCGAATTGATGCCTTTGACTTCAACTTGTTGAGCGTCGGCAAGTTCGCCGTCAACTAGCAGTGAGACGCCGACAGTTTGCATCTCAAGACCTGAGTTTTGCACACGAGCAAAAACTTGGACCTTACCGTCGGCTTCCATTTGATCATTCAAAGAAAACGCCGTGATGCCTAAGTTCGCGGACGGTTCAATTGGCGAACCTACCGGATAGTACTCGGCGTTTAGATTTCCCATCTGAAATTCGTCAACCGATTCGAAAGCTCCATCGGTAAAAATCATCAAAGTGGCAACGAGTGCGTCTGCGACTTGGATGTCGATTTCACTTTCTTGGTCGCTGGTACGACCGGGGTTGGCCAAGCCCGAGGCGGTCAGCAGCGCTTCAGACAAATCCGTCGATCGCTGCGTCTGCTTGATCGCGAGTATTTTTTTCTTGAGTAGGCTCTTGGTTTTTGTATAAGATTGTTCAACGCGGGCGTCATCGCAGAAGCTAATCACCATCGCCGCGTCAGTCGATTTCATTTGGTCCACGATCGCACAAGCCTGGCGTTTGGCATCCTCTAAACGCGAGCGGTCGTCGGGCGTGTCGGTCGCTGACATGCTGGACGAGCGATCGATAACAAAAATAAATCGATCGCCTTTTAGCGTCGTTCCATCGCAACCGGGGTTGAGACAGCTAAGAGCCAGCAACCCGATGGCCAGCAGTTGCAACCACAACAGCAAGTTGTTTCGCAAGCGTTGCCATAAACTATTGACGTGCAGATCTTCCACCGTTCGCGACCACAAGTAGGTGCTAGGAACTTCCAGCGGGACGCGTCGGAGCTTCAGAAAGTACAGTAGGAAGATCAGCAGCGGCACCGTGGCGAAGACTGCCCATTGGTACCAAGGCAGCATGTTGGGAATCCAATAATTCAACGCACCAACCCTCGTTGTCGCAAGTATTTCGAAACCAAACGCTCAACCGACCGCTCGGTGCTGGTCATGGTGTAAGCGATGCCACGTTTGGCACTAAAGTCACGAGCTTCTTCGATAAAGCTGGCCAAAGTTTGTTTGTAGCGGTCGATCAACCGACGGCTAACACTGATTTCTGCAAAGTCTCGATCTTCGCAATCAACCAGTTTTAAATCGCCTTGCAGGTCGGGATCGATTTCCTCTTGGCTGAGCACATGGATCAAATAAATGTCTAGGTCTCGCGCCACTAAATACTTGAGGGCTTCCTCGTATCCCGTCTTGTCCATCAAATCGGTGATCAGCACCAAAATGCCTTTGCCTGAGTTTCGCAAACAAAATGCTTTAACTGCTTCGGTTAGCGTTGTGCTACCATCGTTCACCTGGATGCCCTGCACATGCTCAGTCAACCGAAACAGGCTCTTGCGACCACGAAGCACCGGCGCCGAGTTAGTTTTTGCTCCGTCAAGTGCTTCGACTTTAACTCGGTCGGCGCGGCAGAGCCCGATGTAGCCTAG
>CAZKTR010000318.1:0-4398 GCA_964555525.1 uncultured Pirellulaceae bacterium | reverse complement strand
AGACCATTTCTTCGATGTGGTCAGGTAGGATTTTGTCATCGACCCAGTGGAACGAAAGCGGTACTTTTCGATCGTGGCTTTGGACAAGTTTTAAATTACGGTCGTGAACGCGGTTCAACCAACTAGCGAATTCCATGCTGTTGCCAACGGTCGCCGAAATCAAAAGCGTTCGTACGTGTTTGGGTAGCATGCTGAGTCCAAACTCCCAGACGATTCCGCGTTCGCGATCGTTGAAGCTGTGGAATTCGTCCATCACGACGGACCAGACGTCGTCGAAATCGAATGCGTCGGTGTCGAGAAGCCGGTTGAGTAAAATCTCTGCGACGACGACAAGAATCTTGGCGTCTGGATTGACTTTGCGATTGCCGGTCACCAAGCCCACGTCGTCGGCGGAGAATCCCCACTTCACGGCTGATTCTTGGATGTCGCGGAATTTTTGATCGGTGAGTGCGATCAGCGGGGTTGTGTAGTAGGCTCGTTTGCCAAGGTGTAAGGCTTCGAACAAAGCGGCTTCGGCGATCAGCGTTTTACCAGTTCCTGTTGGTGCGCATACCAAGACGCCTTGCTCGGATGTAAACCAAGTCAGCATCGCTTCTTCTTGCACTGGGTAGGGTTCGAAGGGGATTTGTTCGAAGTAGGCTTCGGCGATATCGTCGCGACGGTTTTGCAAGTCGTCGGAGTTGGTAGAGTCGCTGGAAGTAATTTTGATCTCCGGTGCCATCAAAGTGTGGTCAATCTGCTGCCGCCGGTGCGGCCAATTGGAATCAGTGCTACCGTGTAATTTTTACAAAACATGCTATCAAGGCATAGAGCCTGTGAACTAGTTATTTGTTGCCAGCGTACGGTTGTTACTGCATCAAAATCACTTTTGTCCCCGTATGAGTCGTATTTTCGGGGATTGCTTGGTTTTGGAGCGTCCGAAGTTCTGTCGCCACTTCCAGCAAGAACTTTCATTGCGGCAAAGTTTCATTCGTTTGGCACTGTAGCTGCAATTGTAAGTTTCGATCCCAACCGACTGAGTATTTTTTATCGAGATGAATCAAGATGGCCAAACGCAGCAAGAATCGCAAACGTAAGAAGAACAAAAAACAAGGAGCCTTAGGACTGTTGGCTTTAGAGTTGGTCGGCGTCGCCGCCTTCGCAGCAACGCTAACCTTTGCTCAGGGACAGCGAGATGCGTCGGTTGACGCTTCGCAATTTTCAACTTCATCCAGACCAGCAAATGTTGGCCAAGCCAACGGCGACTGGCATTCTCACGATCCTCGATTTACTCAAGTGATCGGCGATCTTTGGGAAGCGGGGTTTTAATCGAGCTCAATCACGGCATGTAGCAAGCGGTGGTCCGAAAGTGTTGTGTCGATGACACTGTATTTCGTAAAAGGCGTTTCTTGTTGTTCGTTTGCTTGCCGAGCGACCATGATCCAGTCAATAACGGATTTGGGCTGCATGGTTGAGAAAGTAAAGTCGTCGGGTTGAGGGTTTGATTCGGGGTAGCAGTGAAAGGCTTTGCTTTCAAAGATAAGATCCAAGGCATTTGAGGCCCCGTCTAGTTGTCTGGATTTGGGAAAGCCAAAGGGAGTTGAATTGAAATCGCCGGCTAGGATTAGTCGGCCGGCGGCTTTGTCATTGCTGAGCTTGAGGAGTTTTTCTACTGCTGCGGCACGGACCGTTTCGGAGCGATGTTCGAGATGAATGGCTCCTACGCGAATCGTTTTGTTGTGGGTAAGCTGCACGGTTGCCAGGGCACCGCGTTTGCAGCCGACGAGCCAGTCTTCCCAATTCTTTTCGGGTGGAAAGTCGATCACTTGGGTGTCGGTGATTGGGTAGCGGCTGAGGATCGCGTTGCCAAACTGGCACGATCCGTAGATGAATCCGAAGTCTAGATTACGTTGTTCGACGCGATAGCGGTAGCCGGCTGCTTCGGCGATCGCCGCAGCTTGGTTTTGACCGCCGCTCCATGTCGAATTGAAATCGACTTCGTTCAAGATCACGATGTCCGCATCGATCCGTTTGAGTTCTGCTGCGATGTCGCCGATACGTTGTCGTTTTGGTTCGCCGGATTCCGTCCAGTTGCTACTGGCGGTGCCGCGACCGTGTGGCGTCTCCAACTTTCTCAGCATCCTCAATCTCGACAAACTGCTCGCCCAAATTCCAGCGGGCTTAAAAGTTTCCATCGACCTCTCAGAGACTCGTTTGGTTGGATTTACAGTAATGGAACACTTGGACGACTTTCAGAAAGTCCATCAAAACTCTGGAGGTGAAGTAAAAATCTTTGGGCTGGAAAACCACATCTCTTCGACGAATCACAAACTGGCGGCGAAACTTAAAGTCGATGTTGCAGTGCCTCTAACCCGGCGCCAGATCATGCTCAAAGAGATGGCCAAGAGTTACGGTTGGAACTTTCAGGTTGAACCGCTGGAAGACCTCGAGTATTTCCAGTCGTTCAGCTTTTTCAAAACTCGTCCGATCGAAGCAGAATTCAACTGCATCTCCGATCAGGATCAAAACGTGCACCTCGAACTGATTGACGTCACATTCGAAGAAGGTGGTTTCATGCTGCACGACGAGTACACGACCACGGTCGGACTGCTCAAATTGCCTTTTTCCATTCCAAAATTTACGATCGAGAAGAAAGATCTATTGGAACGATACCTGCACCTTTCCGAGCACAAAGATATTGACTACACCGTCTACGAAAATTTCCCCGACGATTACTTGGTAAAGGTCTCGGACAAACAAGAGATGGACAATTTTGTCACGGACAAATTCAAGGACCTTATCACCATTGGGAACCTGCATCATATCGAGAGCAACGGCGAAGCTATCCTGATTTTCAGCAACGACTTTCGGCTTGCTCAGTTACAGGACTACGTGAAGATGATTCATTTCGCCGAGAGCTTGAAGTCCATGATCGGGAAAGAAAAAAAGGACAGCTAGGCTCGGTCGAGGATCACCGAAGTAAGCTCCCAAATCTCTTGAGCTACTAGTTATGCTGGTAAATTTGTTTGACTCTGCCAAGTCACCATGCTAACCTGAAGAGTGCATTTCTATGAAAACGACAGCTGTGAAACAAAAGGACAACTATGCTACTTAAAAATCTACCATACTTCGTTACTGTCATTGCGATTGCTTGCTGCTTTTTTGTGGGCAACCCAGCTTTAGAAGCCCAAACGATAACTTATCGGTTCAATGGGGCTGTAGATGTTTCTGGCGCCGGAGCTCAATCGCCCTCAGCAGGTTTTTCGGGGCTATTCAGCATCGATCAATTTGAACCGGACCTAGACACTAGCCCCTCAGCGGGATTGTTCAATCTGAGTAACGTTTCAGTTAATTTTGACGATGGAGTTACTCCATCCCTCTCTCAAGGCGAAATTACTCAATCGATCTTCTCCGGCACTTTCTTTCAAAACATTAGTTTTAGCAATGGTTTGGGGACTGATATCGACCTGCTGTTTTCTCCTAACGGAACCGATCCAAACACTTTTTTACTGATTGACTCAGGCGAATTTGATGGTGGCGGAGGAAACGTAAGTTCAGGGCTTGGTTTCGGTGGAATCACTTTCTTGAGTATTGAAACTGTTCCTGAACCTAGCGGCCTTCCTTTGGCTCTGCTATTTGTCGCAAGATGTGCTTTCTGGCGAAGGCGAAGCGCGTAGCCAAATTCGTCGGTAGGATTCAAAGCCAACCGCAATGTTGAAGCTGACGATGGAAAGTTCGCGATCAAAGGTGCGTTGAATCGCTGCGTTGCTACCGTTGTCGAATTGTTGCACACGGTTTCGGGGTGCTTGAAAACGACTGTAAAGGTAAGGACAAAGGCCTAGCAACAGGAGAGCTAAGGCTGTCCAGCGGAAGATCTTCTTCGGTTTTCGATTTGGGTTGGCTGTTTGCAGTTCGTCAGGCGAGTTACTTGGCATCCTCAGCTTTCTTTTTGTCTTGCTCTTGGGGGTAGTTTTGGGCGTAGACTTTCGGGTTGGCCCAGATGCCAAGTTTATTTTCTTTCGCAAACGTTTGGGCTTCGATCAGTCGCTCGGATCCGTCAAATGATTCGCCGTTGTGTAGCGCCCATCCACGTTTGATCAGTTCGACGCCAAGGTTAAATTCGTCTTCGTCGAAGTCGCCTTTGGTTTTGCCAACTGGAACAATGACGTCTACGATCTCGCGCATTACCTCATCGCGGGCAAAGGCGTGAACAGTGACTTGTTTATCTAAAGCAATTTTTGTCGTTTCTCGTTTGCTTTCGTAATAGCCAGGGTCAGGTGTTTTTACCCCACGAAGCAGTAAGTAGTGGGTTTCAGTGCCGGTGACAAATTCAAAGTTGTTTCCTCCCCAGACCTTGTCAATGGTTCCTGTGTAGGTTTGTTCGACGGGATCTTTCAGCGGAGCAGGGATGGCTCGGGG
>CAZKTR010000317.1:0-4431 GCA_964555525.1 uncultured Pirellulaceae bacterium | reverse complement strand
CAAAAAATTCATGCCCGAGTGATTTCGGCTTGTGCAAAGCAATCAGGTACTCGGTCGCAAACTGAATCGCTTGGTGGCTATCAGTTGGCTGTAGTAAAAATTGGCGAAACCAATCGGGCGTCAAATCTTTGGCAGTGTAATGCTTTCTTAAAACCTCTTTCGCCAGATCGAAACCGACATTGGTCATCAAGATCCTACCCCAATCATCGATGCCGACTTCTTTGCGTGGGTCCCGGGCCTTGATCATGTCCAGCGCGAACTGGCCAACCTTATTCGAGTCCGCGCCAAGCAAACGAATCAACTGATCGATCGGCATATCCTGCGCGTGACTACGAGCGTAAGCGATGACATAATCTTGAACGTTTCGACCACCCGCCGAATCTAACAGCGCTAACAACGGCTCATGAAACCCGAGCTCTTTAAATTGATTCTGCTCAAACTTGGGAGCGTTCTTCAGCAACCAAATCGCAAAGTCAATTTGATTTATTCGCTCTAGGCGTCCAGAGGACAACAGGTTGCGGACCCACTGAGGATCCACGTCCCTGAGCTCGGTTCGAAAATCACCCTTAAGACGTTCAACGACAAACTTAGTAAAATAGTTTGATTGATTCAGCAGCGAAAAAAGCGGCCGCGACGAACGCTTCCACAACTCGTGGTATCGCGGCTTTCGACTCGGTCCGCCGTAGAGATGCTTGACCATCCACTCTTGCTGACACTGGACATGAACCAAACATTCACAAATCGAATCGACATAGTTCGCCGGCGACGCTTCGGCCAACCGCCGATAGTATCGACCCGCTCGCCGCTGCATGTAGTCCTTCGTTTTTTTCCTGACCCTCGTGTAGTACTCACCCAGCCTAGCAGCAATAATTCCAAAAGCCACCGAATCGTGACTCGCTTCGGCTAGCTTGAAAATCTTCTTGATGGCTTTCCACGGACCGTACACGATCGGAATTATCTTTAACACGTCAAGGATCGTATCGCGGCAGTACGGATCGTCACTCTCGTAAAGCGAAAGAATAAATTCGTGGCAACGATAACGAGCAGGCAAGGGCGGTTCATGGCCGGCAGTTTCGAGCAATTGGATTTTGTCTTGGCGAAACTGAGATTTCTCTTCCAGCGTCATCCGCTTGAACTGAGTCGTTTGCAACTCGGCAAAAAATTTATCAAACGTATATGCATTTTCTGGAAGCGGCGGCGAGTTGGGTGCTTGATCGGGTTGATTGACCAATTCGCAAATCAACTGGGGAAGCTTGGGCGAACGAGCTTCCAAAGCAGCTTGCAAATCGGAAATCTCAATCAAAGAATCGGCACTGCTGATCATAGTCGGGAGCTCGATGAGGCTGGCAGGAGTCTTAAAAGCGGGCGAAAATTTGGTTCATGGTCAGGCAGTAGCTCGCTCGAATTTTGCGAATACAAGCTCGACGCGCAAGCGAGTGCATCGACCGCTTAAAAAAATACATCACGCTGCTTTGCACCCAACCATAAAAAAAGAGGGCCGTGCCGTATCCAGCACGACCCTCAAGTTGTTGAGTCACGGTCTACATAAGCTAGACCTGGAACATGGAAGGCTCACTGAATCGCCGACTAGTAGGGACCCCTGAGGGTAGTGAAACCACGATTGGCGAGGTTGCCCCAGAACCGCTACCCTCAGGGGTCCCTACTAGTCGATAGCGATTCTGAAATAGCCTTCCTTGTGAGAAAAATGTCAAGTATTCGCTCGGGCGGCGCAACGCCGACCACGGTGAAAAACACCCAGCTAGACCTCCGTTTCTCAACAACTCCCTTCCTTTCTAACAGATCGCTTTCCCACTTGCAAACTTTTCAACAAAGTTTTTTTTCAAGCAAAAACACAACAAATCGCGACTTTGCAGAAGCTCCACATAAAGCGAATACGACTGCTTAAGCCTACTTCGAGCTCTCGTCTTCGGTAGGTTTAAGCCGTCGGCACAAGAGCGAATAAGCGATTGAGTAGCTGTATAGAGCGGCTAACAATATCAACATTACCACGATCAGAAAAACCAGCATGCGTCTAATAAGAGGCATCCGCTGATATCCCGCTAACAAAACACAGGCAAGCGTCGTGAATACAAGGATTCCTTGGAGCGTAAATTGAGGCCGCCGGGCAATTGGTTCGTCAACGAACTCTGGCGTGTACTGATCGGCGTGAAGAAATATGTAGCGTCGGGTTCACCGTCTTTGTTTGCTCCGCAATGCCAACAGTGGTCCAGTTCCGATTCAACGAATTCTGAGCAGACTAAACATCGCCACATAGGTCACCTACCAAGTTCTTATTAAAAGCAATTTAATCTGACGCTTCACACGTTTTTCGTAACGTAATATTTGTTAGGTGCTTGGGCAAGTGACTCGGCCAATTTGGTCTCTACCATATTTGCGCCAAACCTACCAACACTCAGTTTTCAGAGTAATTTACTCCTCCATTTGAGGATAAAGCTAACTTGCAATAAAAACCCCAACTAAAATGGCACCTGAAAACATCTAAAACAAAGCAGCTTTCGTCAGACCACCAACTTGCCGACCCAGACTAAGAATCAAAAGAAGTAATGAGACGAACAGATATTTGTATCGCCGTCTGCACGCGGAACCGTCCTGAACCACTTTCCGAAGCACTGCAAAGCCTCGCTGGTTTAACCACCAGCGACGAGTTTCGTTACAGTGTTTTGGTCGTCAACAATGGTTCAATTGAAGCCACCTCAAAAATCATCCTTGACGCCAAGTCAAACTATCCACAACTGAATTTACGGTCGGTCAATGAACCTCGCGTCGGCTTTGCTCATGCTAGAAATCGAGCGACCCAAGAAACAGACGCGCCGTGGATTGCTTTTTTTGACGACGACCAAATCGCCGACCCAAACTGGCTGATTGAACTCTGGCAAACGACCCAACGAAATAAAACCGTTTGCGTTGGAGGGGCAGTACACCTGAAGTTCATCGCCCCAACCTTCCAACCCGGTCCATACTGCCGGCAAATGCTTGGCGAGACCCAACCAGATGCGACCGAACATCAGTGCGCTTCGGGATTCAATCCCGGCACCGGAAACCTACTGATCAAACGAAGTGTGATTCTGGAGGTAGGCGGATTCGCAACCGACCATATTGGCAGAGGTGAAGACTCGATTTTGATCGCGAAATTGCGAGCTAAAAACTATGCCGTTTGGTTCACCCCCAGTGCTTTAATCCACCATGTCATTTCCCCTGAGCGCAATCGTCCGGCCGCCTACTTAAGACTGGCAAAAGAAGCCTCTTACGCTGGATGCTTCGGCTGGATTCGCTGGGGCTGGCGTTTACCGTTTGCCGGGATCGTGAGATTGCTCTGTTCGATTTTACTAGACATACCAAAGCTTTGCTGGTTTTTCCTATTCGGAACGGTGGCCCAACGAGTTGATCAAGCCTGTGCAATGCGCTTCAACTTGAATCGCTCCATCAACGATTGCCAATTTGCTTTGCAAAAGTACTTTCGGCGTTCAAAACAAATTAAGCAAAAACCAAAAAGAGTTCCCACGCTCTGGCGACCGTAGCTACCGTCGCCAGACGGTGGATCGAAGCATGGGTGACTGAACAATGAAGCCAGGGTGCCGTGTTTACGCGATTAGAAATGGCTTGATTCTATAAAGCCCGTCAAACAAACATGCTCACGGGACTTTGCCAAAAACTCATCGGACGCGTAAGCATGTTCAACACTCAGTAGATACTCTTACCCCTCAAAGCCGTGAAGCATGGCACCCACTCGCCTGATCAAGAATCTGACATACCTTACGCGAGCCACTAAGAACCTACTTCGAGTAGACCTTCGGCGCCGGTGACTAACAGTGCGTCATCCAGAAATCCACGCTCTGGCGAGCGCAGCTACTTTTGCAACCTAAAGCCTATCCTGAATCTAAATACAACATCGGAGACTTGGGCATCGGCGAAAGCCAAGGAACCTTTACACCGGCCGCCTTCAATGCTCGACCGGCCCACGAATTGCAAGTGTTCAATAAATGGTAACGGCCCTTGGCTCTAAAGAACCCATCGGTCTGAAAATAAGCCTCGCCTGCGATTTGAATACGCTTGCCATCAGCGTCTCGTTCAAACGTCGACTCAATATGATCGACCAACCGCTGGTACTGTTGCTCAGAGACCGTAACCGACACCGCGTCAGAAATGTACTCCGAACGAATGAACCCCACATGCATGCAGCTTTCAGACGGAAGTAGCAACGCGTTGGCTGCCGTGGAAACTTTAAAATCATCCCAAGTCTTGGTCTGCAAGAAAAAACCTTGGTCGCCCCAGCCAAACGCAACATGCGTCTGGCCAGAAATATCACCAGCAAACTGGTAACCGGCAAACTCTTTTTCCCAATCAATCACCTGATTGGATTTGGGAACAATCACATCCGTGTGAACCGCGTTGGACACAAGGTACAACTTG
>CAZKTR010000316.1:0-4439 GCA_964555525.1 uncultured Pirellulaceae bacterium | reverse complement strand
CGTAGCTGGGCTCGCCAGAGTTCAGGCTGTTTCCAATGCGGCGTCTACTGGCTGCATCCCGAAGTCTGGCGACTCCGGCTACGGATTCAGCCTAAAGACGATTCTACAAACACACCACGAAAAAACATCAGCCCCGGAGTGTAAATCACCAAGACGGTGGCGACCGCATCCAGATGCCATCAATTTCGGCGCGATTATCGAACCATCGATACATTCTTCTTGAGCCAATTTTTGATTTGTTTGTTGAAAAATCAAGAATCGTCTTTACCTGATCAACGTTGCTAGCCGGTCTGCTGTCGCGCTCAAAAGTAATTCGATTTTTTCGCCAGATCGGCGTTGACCTGATTTTGACAACGAGCTAATTACCGGAACGAAAAAAATTCGTGCGCTGTCTACGGGCTCCGTCGGTATGTCGTGATTTTTACGAATCAAGACTTACCAAACCACCTGAAAACGGATTTCAGGTCAGGCATAGGGGAAACGTTCCGCAATGCCGTAGCACAGCTGGTATTTTCATTGTGGAACAGGTATGTCACAACACAAGGAGAGTTGCGTGAGAGTCTCCGTGCGACTTAAAGGAATTTGGGCTTCGGCTCTAATAGCGTCTTTTGCCATGGTTCAAGGGCCGGCATCGACGTATGGTCAAACACAGACGGCACCTGCCGTTCAGACACCTGCTGCGGCGACAACCGTCGGCGAAGCAAATACAGATAAAGCTGCACAGCAAATTTTGTTGCGAGCCCGTCAGGCGCTTGCTCAAAGCGATTTAGCGACTGCAGAAACTCTGCTGAATCAAGCAGCAGAAATGCCAGCGAACTTTAATGCGTTGGGTGATTCACCTAGCGCGATCAAAACGCTGGTTGACCGTCAAAACGAATTGGTGAAAATGGCACAAAGCCAGCATCCGGAATACAACGCTGGTGCAGCTTCGTTCTTTTTGATTCAAGCAGAAGCCCTGCTGTACTATCAAGACCTTGATGGAGCAGAAACGCTGATCAAGCATGCTCGTAACTTCAATGTGGAGTTCAACGAAAAGGTCGGCGATCCCGATCACCTTGAAAAAGTGTTGGCAATCAGTCGAGCTAACTTGCAAAAGCAAGCTCCAGCGGTCGCTGTCAATGATGACGCGGCCAAGACGGTTCGTAAATTGATCTCGCAATCGCAATTAGCGTTTGATCGCGGTCAATACAACGAAGCTCAATCGTTGATCGAAGACGCTAAAAAGCTGAATGTCGATGAATCAAAGTTCGCTGCCAGTCAAATGCGTACATGGCAGATGGAATTGCAAATCCAAAAAGCGCTCGGTGGCACGGCTACTCTAGCGGCTCAAACCAAGGTCGATTCGCAAGTCGCTGCGACGTCTTACGAAATGATCGATGACGAGAACGTCAATCGTGCGGGATACGATCCTACAAACGATACGACCAAGAACGTTCAAGTTACCCTCTCGGATGATAACCAGGACACTACAGCTGTTACTTCAAGCTTTGCTCCGATTCCATCGAATCCGATGGAGTATTATCGAGCGGGTTTGAAAGCAATCGCTGACCAAAATCCTGAAGAAGCTCGTGCTTATATGGTGCGAGCTTGGGAAGGTCGCCAAGCACTTGACGATGTGACCCAACAGTCCATTCAGGATCAATTGGCTCGCCTAAATGTAAGCAATAATGCTAATCAGCCTGCGACAGCGGACCTTCAACGTCGTGGTAGCAACGACCTTGAAGCTTTCCGCCAGTTGCAAGCCGAAGTATTTCGCGAGCGAGCCAAAGCTGACAGGCTGATAAAAGAAAGCCCTCGTGCGGCTTTGGAAAAAATGGCCATGATTCGTAACCGAATCGGCCAGTCAAAAGTCGACGCTAGTCAGCAAAGTCATTTGCTGACGATGATCGATCGCGACATGGAAGAAGTCCAAAGCTACATCGAAGAGAATATTGCTGAAATCGATAATGCGGCAACAAATAAGTCAAACCTACAAATTGTCGAGCGTCGTCAACAGCGTCGTTTGGATGTCGAACGTCAATTGCAGAGCTTGGTTGAAGAGTACAACAAGTTGATTGACGAGCAGCGTTATCCGGAAGCCGAGCTAATTGCAGCTCAAGCGGTGGATTTGGCTCCAAACTCAGTGATTTCTAATTTGTTGTTCGAAAAAGCGCGAGTTCAAAAACAAATTGCGACGCATGAGTTGATTGAGCAGGCAAAACAAGCTTCGTTCTTGGAAGCCACGAATTCGACAAATCTTGCGGCAATTACCAGTGTAACCACAGAGAATTCAGTGGTTCTGGGTGATCGAGATATTTTTGTCCAAAAGGGTTTACGACGTCGGCAAGCTTTGGAGCAAGGTCGATACAGTAGCGAAGCGGAAGCTCGCATCTGGAACCAATTACGAAACGAACAGGTTCAAGGTGATTACCGAGGAACGCTAAAAGATGCTCTGGACCAATTGGCTCAGACAGCTGGCGTGAACATCATTCTTGATGAATTGGCGTTGTCAAGTGAGTCGATCCAAACGGACACTCAGGTCGACGTTCCAATCCATTCACCGATTTCTTTGAAGAGTGCTCTTGATATCATTCTGTCACAGAAGGGGTTGGTGTTCGTGGTTGAGAATGAAGTGATCAAGGTCACGACTCCTCAAGCTCAAAAGGAAAACTTGGCTTTTGAGACGTATTACATTGGCGACCTTGTTCAGCCACTCGATACGCCTCTTGACCCGATGGCGATGCAGTGGATGTCGCCAAGTCGTTCTTTCGGAGCGATGAGTGGCAATGGCTCAATGAACGTTCAAAATGTAACTACTTCACAGGTGCCAAACCAATTGGCCGTTGCTCAGCAGTTCGGTGGACTTCCAGGTGTTGGTAACACTGGTTTCAACAATGGTCCACAACGAGGCGAGCCTATCGTCGGCAAGGTGGGCCCCGGGCCTTTAGGTGGTGTGACATTGAATGACTTCCAACCATTGTTGGATTTGATTCGCAACACGATCGATAGCGATAGCTGGGGTGACGGTGACGGCAGTGGGTCGTCTTCGATCACTCCTTACCCTGCGAACTTGAGCATCACTGTTTCGGCTCCGCAAGAGACTCAGGACAAGGTTCAAGCTTTGTTGGAGAAGTTGCGAGAGTTGAATGATGTTCAGATTGTGGTTGAAGTTCGATTTGTAACTTTGCAAGACGACTTCTTCGAGAGAGTTGGAATCGACTTTGATTTTCAATTTGATGACAACACAGGCGGTGTAGCAACAGACGCGCTTGGTGATCGAGTCTTGCTAAACGGAGGAAGCGGCGTTACAGGGAACGAGCAGGATGCTGGCGGTTTCAATATTCCGACAGCTGATTTCGATATCGCCTTCTTGCAAAACTCCTTAGGTTCAGCGATACCAGCTTTTGGTGGGTTTGACCCTGGGTCGGCAGCCAGTTTTGGTTTCGCGATTCTTTCGGATATCGAGGTGTTCTTCTTGCTGCAAGCCAGTAAAGGAAGCACTCGTACAAACATCACACAAGCTCCGACAGTGACGATGTTTAATGGCCAATCTGCTTCGGTGTCTGATTTTGCTCAGCGTCCGTTTGTGACTTCGGTGGTACCTGTAGTGGGTGACTTTGCAGTTGCTCATCAGCCAATCATCACGTTGTTGCCTGATGGTACGAACTTAAATGTGCAAGCGGTGGTCACTGCGGATCGTCAGTATGTGAAACTGCGACTCGTGCCATACTTCACGCAGGTTACTGAAGTCACTACGTTTACGTTTGACGGAGAACAGACAGTCGAAACGACGACCGATTCGGTTTTGGATGACTTGTTGGACATCGTCAATGGTCCTGATGACAGCGACGAAGAACTGGCGACCAGTACTTCGGGTATTACGATTCAGCTGCCGGTGTTATCGGTGACCAATGTTAGTACGGTTGTCAGCGTGCCCGATGGTGGGACGGTCCTACTGGGTGGCATTAAGCGGATGTCAGAAGGACGAAACGAATCGGGTGTTCCGTTCTTGTCCAATGTCCCTTACATCAACCGATTGTTCAAAAACGTTGGTATTGGGCACGAGACTAGCCACTTGATGATGATGGTCACGCCTCGCATCATCATTCAGAAAGAAATCGAAGAAGATGCTGTAGGTATTAGCAGCAACTAGTCCTTGCTAGTTGATTGTGAATCAGGGTTTCCCCTCTGATGCCAACCTGAAAACCAAAAGCCGCCGAGCAAATCGCTCGGCGGCTTTTTTTTGTTCGATAAGTTAGCTATCCGTGTTGGCTGGCAATTCCGAGCTTGCGAAGTAAAAGCGGTCGATCGGGCTTAAGACGACTAAAGCCCTTACCGTGGGATTCGATATTGGATTTCTCTATGGAGGACTTTTAAAAGCTAGTTAATTTCGATATCGTAGACTTGTTTGGTCGGTAAAGTCCAATATTTGCTTGTCGAAGGCGAATAGTGTTTGCCGA
>CAZKTR010000315.1:0-4454 GCA_964555525.1 uncultured Pirellulaceae bacterium | reverse complement strand
AGTCGTCCCAAATCAGCATTTCGATTAAGTGAACCATTTCGTGTTCCATGATTCGCTGCAACGCTTCGACTCGATCGCGGCAGGGCAACCCGCCAACGACGCTTGGTCTGGCACCAGCTTTTTTTGAGAACGTGCCAAACAGCGGCGTCGTGGCGATTGCGATCTCGTATTCGAACTTAGGTTTGCGCTTCGTTCCAGCGCGAAACATTGTGGTCGTGCCACCAGCGTCGGTCATCCGTGTTGATAGCCGAAACGATAGCGGTCGTTCAGCTTTCTGTTCACAACAACGGCCGACCATGCCGCCAAAGAATAGCTCGTCGTTGATCTGAAACAATAGTCCGAGGTCAGCCGGCGAGATTGAGGTGAAGTTGGGCTTGGTGATGGATTCTGAATTTGCAATCACATGCTGATAGATCTCTTCGCTCAACCGTTGCTGCCGATCGCGCGCGAGAGTTTTGGTCTGCACGAGTTGTTGGAGATTGTTGAGGGAGTCGGCGGCCATGGTGAAATTTTAAAAGATTTCTTACAGCAGATAGATAGCGGTTTTAAATTCGTTGGGCAGGGCTCGTTTGAATAGACGGCTTTTGGCCTGTTGTTGCGGGGGTTGAGCGGCGTTGGTATACACTATATGTAGTGCTGGCATTTGTTTGCTATCAAACGTTCGTTTTGCAAGAATGACGCGAATTTGAATGATATATGTTAAGATCCGTTCAGAAATACGTGTTTTACTAATGCAACTCTGCGGCAGATTCGATACAGGTTTTGGGGGCAATAACTACAACATTTTGTGTTGACATGGGTCTGGAGATCGATATATTGGGTCTCACAAGCAAACGAGCTAATCACTCAGCCCGAAAAATCATGCCCAATCCAGGGGGCTGTTAAAATGGGTCAATTGCGCGGTTTTCTTAGTTTGTAATGTGTGCGATTTGTTGCAGCGATAACGGTCAATCACTACAGGTAGTACACGAGGTGCTGGCAAGATGTCAGGTCTTGGTTTCACGGAGATGGTATGAGGCGGCACGGAAAGCCCTTTCTTTCTAGGCCGGTGTATCTCCGGACCCAAACCCCATTTTTTCAGAAATCGGTTCTGACGTTTGACCGGACGTGTCAAAGTCGAACGCTACGCTACCCGCCAATTTGGATCTTTTAAAGACACAAATTGGTTGGACGACGGCAAAGATTGCCTGGTGCCAAATTAGACAATGTCGAGTGTCGGATGCTCGGCGAGTCATGGATATACATTTATAGGAGTGAAGCTGGATGCTTAAGGCAACTAAACAAGAATTGAACGTCAAGAAACGTGATGGTCGCGTTGTTTCTTTTGACCCCCAACTGATTGCACTCGCCATTCAGAAGGCGTTTTGTGCTGAGCAGGGTTTGAATGAGGCCGCTGAGTTGGATGCTGCTCTGTTGGAGCAAATCGATCAGATCACGAGTGAAGTTGTCACAACGGTACACGAGAAAGCTGCTTCGGACGCGGGTGTATCAGTCGAGCAAGTTCAAGACACGGTTGAGCGACAGTTGATGAAGGCGGAGCATTTCTCGGTTGCTCGTCGTTATATCTTGTACCGTGCGGAGCAGAGCAAGATTCGCCGGCTTAACGCTGAAGAGCGGATGGAGAGTGCTGAGCCGTTTCCGCAGATGATGGTGAAGCGTGCTGGCCAGATGGAGAATTTGGACTTCGCTCGTTTGCGTGAACAGCTTGCTAGTGCTTGTGTTGGGTTCGAAGACACTTGCGATGCTGATTCATTGTTCGTTGAAGTTGAAAAGCAGTTCTACAACGGCATCACGCCAAAAGAAATTGGTCGCAGTATGGTTTTGGCCGCTCGAGCCAAAATCGAAAACGATCCAAGCTACGATGCGGTTGCCGGCCGTTTAGTATTGAACATTATCTATCGCGAGTCATTAGAGAAATCATCCAGTGGCAGCCAAGATGTAGCGGATCTGTACAAAGACAATTTTGCCAATTACATCCAAACCGGTATCGAGGCCAAGCGTATTTCTCCGGAGTTGGCTAAATTCGATTTGGAAAAGATTGCCGGCGCGATTGATTCTAGCCGCGACGCTTTGTTCCCATACCTTGGTTTGCAAACGATTTACGATCGTTACTTGTTGCACATCGAAGGTCGTCGCTTTGAGGCTCCCCAGTATTTCTGGATGCGTGTTTCGATGGGGCTTTCTTTGTTGGAAGAAAACAAAACCGATCGCGCGATCGAGTTTTACAACATTCTGTCTCAGTTCCGATTCACTTCGGCCACACCGACGCTGTTCAACGCTGGCACATTGCACCCGCAGCTGTCGAGTTGTTACTTGAGCACGATTGCCGACGATTTGGATGGTATCTTTAAGGGTATCGCCGACAATGCCAAGCTATCGAAGTGGGCTGGCGGTCTTGGAAATGACTGGACGAACATTCGAGCAACCAATTCGCACATCAGTGGAACCAATGGTCAAAGCCAAGGTGTGATTCCGTTTTTGAAGGTCGTCAGCGATACCGCTGTGGCAGTCAATCAAGGTGGTAAGCGAAAAGGTGCGGTTTGTTCGTACTTGGAAACTTGGCACTTGGATATCGAAGAGTTCTTGGACTTGCGGAAGAACACCGGTGACGAGCGTCGTCGTACTCACGACATGCACACCGCCAACTGGATTCCTGACTTGTTCATGAAGCGAGTGATGGAAGAGAAGGATTGGACGTTGTTCAGCCCTGACGAAACTCCTGACTTGCACGATTTGTACGGTAAGGCGTTTGAAGAGCGTTACGTGCAATACGAGCAAGACGCTGCCGATGGCAAGATGCGTTTGACGCGAACCATTCCAGCAGTTGAATTGTGGCGGAAGATGCTGACACGGGTTTTCGAAACCGGTCATCCATGGATCACGTTCAAGGATCCGTCAAACATCCGTTCACCTCAAGATCACTCGGGCGTGGTTCACAGCAGCAACCTGTGTACTGAGATTTTGCTAAACACATCGGCCGATGAGATTGCGGTTTGTAATCTCGGTTCGATCAACATGTTGAACCATGTGACCGATGGCAAGCTGGACCTAGAAAAGCTGGAAGAAACGATCAATGTCGCTGTCCGCATGTTGGACAACGTGATCGACATCAACTTCTACCCAACTCCAGAAGCCAAGAACGCGAACGCTCGTCATCGCCCGGTCGGTATGGGATTGATGGGTTTCCAGGACGCACTGTCGGCTTGCGGAATCGGTTACGCCAGCGAAGCAGCGGTTCAGTTTGCTGACACCAGCATGGAAGCGATCTCGTACTTCGCGATTTCTGCATCTAGCCGATTGGCTGCTGAGCGTGGTACTTATAGCACTTACAAAGGTTCGAAGTGGGATCGTGGTTTGTTGCCAATCGATACCGTGAGCATGCTGGAAGAAGAGCGTGGCGTGGCTGTCGAAATGGACAAGTCATCGACCATGGACTGGGACAAAGTCCGAGCTTTGGTGGCTGAGCATGGTGTGCGTAACAGTAACATCATGGCGATTGCTCCAACGGCAACGATTTCTACCATCATCGGTGTGACTCAATCGATCGAGCCGACTTATAGCCACTTGTTCGTTAAGAGTAACTTGTCTGGTGAATTCGTTCAGGTCAACGTTCGTTTGATCGACGAGTTGAAGGCATTGGGCCTATGGGATGACGACATGCTTGAGAAGTTGAAGTACTTCGATGGTGCGTTGGGCGATATCCCAGGCGTTCCACAAGACATTAAAGATCGCTACGCAACGGCGTTTGAAATCGATCCAAAGTGGATCATTCGCTGTGCCAGTCGCCGCCAAAAGTGGATCGACATGGGGCAGTCGTTGAACTTGTACTTGGGTCAGCCAAGTGGTCGCAAGTTGGACGAAATGTACAAGTACGCTTGGCAAACTGGTTTGAAAACAACTTACTACTTGCGTTCGCTAGGTGCGACTCAAGTTGAGAAGTCGACCGTTGACATCAACAAGTTCGGTGTTCAGCCTCGCTGGATGAAGAACTCAAGTGCTTCGGGTGACATCGTGGTTGAGCGTCAGCCAGAAGTTCAAGCGTGTAGCATCGACAATCCTGATTGCGAAGCTTGTCAATAAAACAATGAACCCGCTTTGACGGTGGGTTCAATGAAATGCTGATTGGCTTTTTTGGTCAATCAGCTTTTAGCTTCGTTAGCGCCTTTGACTGGCTGCTGATGAAGCTTGTGGTGAACTGTTCCCGGTCGCCATTTATTTAGTTTTATAGAGTGTGTTGTTACCGTCTTTTTTGTTCGGTAAGCACACGATGGAACCACGTCATTTAAATTTAGATGACGAAGTGTTCTCAACCATAATTATTCATCCAACCACCCCCCTCCCTCAAGAAGGAATCGCAAGCATGGCAACGGACACACGAGAACTAGCAGGCGCCGACAAGCGTGTTGATGCAAGTGAAAAGCGTTTGATTAACTGTCACCAAGTCGACGTAAATC
>CAZKTR010000314.1:0-4461 GCA_964555525.1 uncultured Pirellulaceae bacterium | reverse complement strand
GTCCGCCGCAGCCACATGAGTTGTGTGCTTGCCAAAAAAATCTCCTTCACTGCCAGGAGGCGTTCCGTGCGAGGTGACCGCTGACGTTTTTTCCAAATCGATACGCTTGGCCAGTTCCGCCGCGTATTTCTTGTCAATCAATCCACGTGGAACTTTGACGTAATCGGAATCGCCCAGCCAATAAGCGCGATCCGCAAACGCGAGTTTCATTGCTTCGGCAACAACGTGTCTTAACTTGGCGGGATCACTGGCGTGCAATTCTTTAAGATCAAACGATTCCAATATGTTTAGGATTTGCGCAACATGCACACCGCCAGAACTCGGTGGTGGGAACCCAACAATCTCATAGCCTCGATAGGTCGTTCGAATAGGCTCCCGGATGACAGTTTTGTAGTTAGCAAAATCTTTGGCCATGAGAATCCCTTGGTTGGCTTTCATCCACTGGCCAGTCCGCTGGGCAAATTCTCCTTGGTAAAACCAGTCGAGACCTTCTTTGGCAATTTGGCGGTAGGTTCGAGCGAGATCGGCTTGCTTGAGCACGTCTCCCTTGGTGTAGATTTGGCGATCACCGTTACTTTCAGTTGACGGCTTCAGCAAAATACGACTAGCCTCAGGATTGCTTCGCAATTGGTGAGCCGTTTCTCGTAACGCTTTTTCGTAAGCTGAACTAACCACAAACCCGTTTTCGGCAACGTCTGCTGCCGGAGTAAGCAACTTGGAAAATTCCAGCTTGCCATGTTCTCGAACAGCGCGTTCATAAGCAGCAAGCGCTCCGGGAACGCCAGATGCCAACGCCCCAACCTGCGAAAGATTCCGATCCGCCTTTCCATTGCGGAGATACATATCTCGACTGGCAGCCTGAGGAGCCATCTCTCTGCCGTCAATCGCGATGATCTCTCCCTCGGCCGTACAAATCAGAATAAAGCACCCGCCACCGATTCCCGAATTGAATCCATCAACCACGCCCAACGTTAGCGCTGCCGCAACAGCAGCATCCACTGCGTTTCCACCCGCGTCTAAAGCCGCAACGCCTGCATCGGTCGCCAGTGGATTCACCGTAGCAACCATACTGAGTTCAGATGTCGCCGTATGATCGGACTTTTGGACGACCGCCTGTTGGGCAGTGACGTTTGATACCAAAAACACGCTTGCCAACAGAGCTGACAAGATGGATTTGTAAACTAATCTTTTATTGAAAACGGATTTCACGATTCTCGGTTGTGATATCAGTTTCTGGCTATTTTGTCCCAGTTTGTACTTCAACATAGTTCACTTGATTGGTTGGGATTGGCCTGCGAGTTTTTACTACTGTTGATTTAAGTCGAGTATGTATCAATTGACGGTCATTATCCAGAAGCCAGCTGACGACCACCACGTTTTATTGAACGATGTTTGCACACTCGTCGATCGGCATTTTAGCAGACCACTAGCTAAACAAACGCGTCGCTGTAAGAAATCAAGCAAATGTTGTTTATCGGATAATGACTGTCGAATATCTCCGAGCCGTGCTATTTTGAACAAAATACTACCTGCTACTAATGTCATGGTTTGAAACTGATCTCTAAAAGCAATCTCACGATGGACATCTTACAACAACAAGCCGGTTTCAATTCTGAGACTCGAAAAAACTGGGAACTCTTTGCTTCCCATCGAGAACATACCACCCGTTTGATTTGCGAAGCGACCCAACGATTCGAAAGCTCGATCACTAATCCCTCGTTGGCGATCTTAGGGGTAGGCAATGGAAATGACTTGGATTTAAAAACGCTTGCAGGGAAATTCGCCAAAATTCATCTTTTTGATTTCGACTCGGCGGCTTTAAAGTATTTGCAATCCCAACAGCTAAACGATCCAGAAGTTGCCCAGTCTGTTGTTGTCGAGGCTCCGATTGACCTGACCGGAGCTTCTAATGAACTGGAAAACGTGACCGGCGATTTACCCCAAGCCAAGGCAATCGAACTGGGGGACAGACTTCGAAGTGTTAGCAACGTACTGCCAGACCGAAAGTTTGACCTAGTGGTTTCGACCTGCTTGCTGACTCAACTTCTCAGTCACGTTGTTCATTGTGTCGGCGATGAGGCAGAGTTCAAAAACTACTTGATGATCATGATTCGCGATGGCCACTTAAACCTAATGAGTCGGTTAATTCGCCCGGCAGGCGTAGGGGTTCTTGTTACGGACTTTGTTTCTAGTGACACCTTGCCCGAATTGAATCAGGCGAACACGGCTCAAGCCGTTCTGGAAGTGTCCCGAAAAGCGATCGAAACTCGCAACTTTTTCACAGGAACCAACCCTTGGGCGATCAAAGATTCACTGTTAAAAATAACCCCAGAAACCTCTGAGTTGCCCGGGAGTATCGCTCCGCCGTGGCGATGGAAAATTGGACCGCAACGAAGCTATGCCGTTACGGCGATTACTTTTTCAGTTGGCGTGGATTGAATCACATCAAGTGTTCCGGCCTCACATTTGCCCTGAAAAATCGATCAATACCGAACTTACTTAGAGTTTTAGTGTCAAATAGAACGCAGCCCTTCTACCAACCAAGCAATACCCACAAAAATCAAATTTGATATGCAAAAACAGTACGACAAGATATCGGAGAAAACTAAATTACCGTCTCAAGGTGTCCATCTTGTTCACTTCGTCCTTAAGAACATGAAGTCAGCATGTGTGTTTCCTCCAAGCCCGAACGATTCGAGGGAGCTGTTCTATTCCCCAATAAATATCTGCTCAGCAATCGTTGCTTTTTTGCATCGACAGTATTCAGAAGATCCTTGGGGGACACTCAAACAGTTCGGCTTTGAGTCTTCGACCCAAATTGGTTTGGCAGTTAAGGCAATCCAAGAGAACCGTAAAACAAAAACCGTTTCCGATTTGAAGATCGAAGTCGCTGATTTTGAGGGAATTTTTTCGACCGAAACACCATTCCACCACAAGGCGGGTCGATGGTCGTTAGAAATGGAGAGCAATCAGTTTGAACAGGTTACCGAAACACGCGAAATTCTTAGTCGTCATTTCGATAGCGTTCCTCTTAACAAATTGGTTGTCAATAAGCGGCGATTCCCTGAACACGTCCGGGCGGACCTGCAGCTAACGCTCGATCACCTTTTTGATGGACGTGATGATGTACAACTACATGGCCTTAGCCAAAAACATTCTCACGAAGGTCTTGATTTCCGAGCGTTGATCGATACTGACAAACACTATCGGGCAAAAGTTGGCCCACTTGCATTCTCGGACATAAATGTCGGTTCAGAACAGCCAGTTAGATGCCTTGCGAACGGCTTGTGGTTGGCTACCGAAGACCAAGGCATTCCATTTGCAGTTGTGCTTGGCAGTAGCCCAGCACATTTGGGTTTTAACGTGCAAATCGAGTACGTAACGCGTAATACCGAGGCAGCGCAAGCGTTGGCAGATTCATTCTTTAACAACCTACAAGAACAAGTCGAAAGTTCTAGGTGTTACCGTGGCAAGATACTGTCGTTTGAGCAAAGCGATGACTACAACGGCCGAGGAACAGGCGTAAAAGTGCACGAACTAAAACGTGTGAAACGAGACGAAGTGATTCTTCCTCAAAAGACATTAGATTTATTAGATCGCAATGTCATCGATTTTGTTCGGCAGCGTTCCGAGCTAAAAAAACGCGGGATGAACGTTAAAAAAGGCCTGTTGTTTTTTGGACCTCCAGGAACGGGAAAAACTCATACCGTTCACTACCTTAGTCGGGCACTACCAGACACAACCGTCTTGATCATCGCTTCGGAACAAATTGGTGTTCTATCTCGATACATGACCCTGGCCCGGCTTCTTCAGCCAAGTCTCGTCATTATCGAAGACGCTGACTTGATTGCTCGCCAGCGGAATCAAATGGGCGCGTGCGAAGAGGTTTTGCTGAACAAATTACTAAACGAAATGGATGGGCTTCGCGCCGACGCGGAGATCATATTTGTTCTTACGACCAACCGACCGGAGGCATTGGAACAAGCATTAACGGCCCGTCCCGGCAGAATTGATCAAGCGATTGAGTTTCCCTTGCCCGACGAAACGGGGCGGCGCCAACTGGCGATGCTCTACACCGGCAACCAAAAGATTGAACCCAATGCGATCGACCTAGTCGTAAATAAAACAGAGCATACCAGTGCGGCGTTTATTAAAGAACTAATGCGTCGTGCGACTCAATACGCGATTGCCCGAGGCTCAGACAAGCAGATTGAAAACGGCGATATCGAAATGGCCGTCGAAGAAATGCTCTTCAGTGGCGGCGCGTTCAACCGTCGAATTCTCGGCGCATTGAACGATGACCAGTGATTACGAACTGCCTCTAGGTCTACGGCGAAACTCTGCGTCGTTACGCAATAGGGAACAGGCACGAAAAAACCGAGACCATTCCGATCTCGGTTTTTTAATTTTTAAAAAGCACACCCGATAGGATTCGAACCTATAACCCTCGGTTCCGAAGAC
>CAZKTR010000313.1:0-4464 GCA_964555525.1 uncultured Pirellulaceae bacterium | reverse complement strand
TGTCGCCTAAAGGCGATACTACGAACACGCCGCGTAATAAATGTCACCCTCGGAGCGAAAGGCGACTATTTCTTTTTGTTTGACTTGGGCTTTCGCTTTTTTGCTTTCGACTTAGTTTTCGATTTGCCAGACGATTGCTTGGAAGAAGTGCTAGAACTACCTGCCTTTGATTTCGACTTCGATTTATCTTTCGCCTTCGCCTTTGATTTATGCTTCGCCTTCGATTTGGTCTTTGTTTTTGAATTCGAGTCACCGGAACGTTGGCCCGTTTGCTTTTTCGATCGACTGCCTCTTTTCGATTCGTCTTTCGAGCGAGATTTTTTACCGGATTTTGTTTTTTTCTCTGACGTCGTTGAGGGACGACGAGAATTTAATTCAAATTCCAATATTCGTTGGTCGGGATCGATGAACGCCACTTTGACAGATACTCGGTCTCCCAGTCGAAACTGGTTGTGAACTTTGTGACCAGAGAGCGTCCGTGTGTTGCGATCGTAGCGATACGAATCCGAAGGCAAACTATCCAGTGGAATTAAACCCTCGGCTGGGATTTCAATTCCCTGAACAAACACGCCAAACGATTCGACACCTGTGATGATGCCATCCATCTTTTTACCAACTCGATCCGCCAAGAAGTTCAACAATTTCAGCTTGATCAAGTCACGCTCGGCGTCAGAGGCACGTTTTTCAAGTTCGCTACAGTGTTTTCCCAACATCGCCAAACGGTCCACGTTGCTGTCTGGCTTTTTGCCGTCGATCAACGCTCCGACCATGCGGTGAATGATCAAGTCTGGATAACGCCGAATCGGCGATGTGAAGTGACAGTAGTTCTCGCTGTTGAGCGCGAAGTGGCCGATCTCGTCGGGCCCGTAAACCGCTTTTTGCATGCTGCGAAGAACCGCGAAGTGAATCGCATGAGCTTCTGGGCGGCCTTCGGATTCCTCGACAACCCGCTTCATTTCAAAGCGGTCTTGCAACGAATCGCATTCAACCCCCAACGCCTGCACGAACTCGGTTAGCGCCTGCAGTTTCTTCTCGGTCGGGTGAGCATGAATCCGTCGCATGTACGGCAGTTTCAGGTCGCACATGTGCTGAGCCACCGCTTCATTGGCCGCCAACATGAACTCTTCGATCACCTGATGACTCTCGGTATTGTCCACGGTATGAGCACCAGCGACTTTGCCGTCATCGTCCAAGTCAATTTTGACTTCTGGTAAAACCAAATTGATCGACCCACCATCCATCCGGCGTTTCCGCATCGTCATCGCCAGTGTGTGCATGTTGCGGACGAGCTCAAACACGGGCGGTGTCAGCTTCTTTTTCCAAGGCCGGTCGTCTTCCAAGTACTCATCGATATCCTCGTAAGTGAAACGATGAGCCGATTTGATGGCTCCACGATGAAGTTCGGTGTTCACCGGAACGCCCGCTTCGGTAAACTCGATCACTGCCGTCATGCAGTAACGAACGCGATGAGGCTGCAAGCTGGCGAGGTTGTTGGAGATGATCTCCGGCAACATTGGGATTACTTGGTCCGGCAGATAAATACTGGTCGCCCGAGCGTAAGCTTCGTCGTCCAAGTCACTGCGGTAAGGAACAAAGTGAGAAACGTCCGCGATGTGAACGCCGAGTTCCCAGTGTCCGTTGTCTAATTTTTGTAAAGAGATCGCGTCGTCGAAGTCACGAGCGGTTTTTGGATCGATGGTGATCACGGTCGTGTTGGTAAAGTCGGTGCGATCGCCGATGTCATCTTCGTCAAAGGCAGCGGCTTGTTTGCGAGCGTCTTTGAGCACTTTTTCGGGAAACTCTTGCGGCAAACCGTATTGATAGATAATGCTCTGCGTATCAATTCCCGGTTCGCCTCGGTCGCCAAGGACCTTGACGATCACGCCCTCGCCGGGCTCGTTGCCTGAAGGGAAGCTAACCATCTCGATAACCACTTTGTCACCGACGCGACCGTTCTTCGCGCTGGCATCACCGACGAGCACACCAGATTCAAATCGGTTGCCATCGACGACGACGATCCCGAGTCCATTGGTTTCTTTGTAAGAACCCACAAAGCGATTAGTGTATCGCTCGACCACCTCGATCACTCGGCCAGCGGTTCGTCCCGAGTGGCCTTTGGAAACGCGGATTCGCACGGTGTCCATATCGGCGGCGTCGAGCGTTTTCATTTGGGGAATGAAAATATCTTCGCTGCGATCGGTGGCAGTGGAGTCTTCGGGGGTGACGAATCCAAAACCAGCAGCGGCTTTGCGGAAGCGTCCGACGAGTTCGTTCGATTTTGTTTTCTTTCCGGTCGAATCGGTTTTTGGCTTTTGGGGCTTTTTCGGTTTCCCTTTGGAGTCCAGCGGAGCCTTCAGGACCATGTGTTTGGAGCCGTACTTGAGGTACCCTTTTTGGATTAAGCGTTTGATGCAGCGTTTGACTTCGCGTTCTTCGTCGGAGAGTTTTAGTTTCTTCGCGATCGCTTTGGGTTTAAGAGGTTGGTAGTTCTTTTGTTGGACGAGGTCCAAGATGCGTTTTTCGATATTCAAATTTGTTTTCATACTAATAGTGTAGGGCCGGATTAAGGCCTGAGGAATGCGGAGGCTCCAAAAGGTCAGAAAGAGGCAAAAGAGCCCGCGTTTATTGATAAAAGAAGTGCCAAATCGTGGTTCGAATGGCAGTGTTCTGAGCAATCTGGCCCAAGACCAACGTCTTTGAGGGGCCGTCGAGATCGGCAGAATTTTGTCTTAATTCTCTAAGTTCACGCTGCACTGAGCGATTTTGCAATGAGGAAACCGAGGTCTAATACGGCTCTCGAAAGGTGATATTATTTGATCAGAGACGGCGGCCGCCAAAAGGTTCACTTGTTTTTTTGATTGGCAAGTTGATGTTAATTATGGTTCTTTTTGGGGAACACTAATCTGCACTAATTGCCACTAGTCTCATGCTCGAACATTTGCCGTCGCCCGCCGATTAGTGAAGATTAGTGCCAATTAGTGTTCCTTCAATTAACCTGCTCTTCCAACGGAGCGACTAGCTTCTAAAGTTCTGGTTGAACCACCACCAGGCTCGATATCCAAGTGATACGTAACCGGTGAAAATTCGAGCTTGTCCACTCATGCCGATTCGCAGTGGGCCGTTGGTTTCGTCTAAGGGAACTTCTGTGAAATACTGGAAGTCTTGTTTCTGATAATCGGCAAGCATCTCCGTCATCCGATCAGGGGCTCGAGAACTACCTTGTGCGATTTGTTGTTGGCTTGGTTCGTAGTCCTCGCGGCTGATCGAATAGTCTGTCGGACTGACCTTGCCAATTTTTGATTCAAGAGTTTGTCCCGCGTCGGCGTAAAGTTTCAACCATGCTTGGTCGTCTTTCTTAGCAAAGATCACTTGGTGCTCGGTCAAACCGATCACGGCATGCCATTTGGATAGGTTAGCTACTTCGCACAGGCGTTGCCCGCGACCGATTAGTAGATTTTCGTGTTGACCGGAGAGCAAGGGTTGCATGTTGCCTTCGGCGATCTCTGTATTGACTTTGCCTTGGTGTTGGTAGGGGACTTCCATTACGGTGCCGGAGATCGGTGCTTTCAAAACCAAGTGTTGTTGCTGCAGCAGTAAACGCTGGCGAGTCGTTTGTAAGCTCGCGATCTCTGAAGCCAGCGAGTTTCTTGAATCGTCACCGAACGGTTCATCTGCAACGCTCATGCGCCGATTGATGATTTCAAACTGGGCCTTCTTTTCCTCGATTTCAGCTTGAACGCTCAGTAGCTCGTAGTCGATTTGTTCGTTTGTCAGTTTGGCCAGTACTTGCCCTTCTTCGACGGTGTCACCCGCTTTGACCAAGCACTCATCGAATCGGCCAGATTCCAAAACCCAGACCGTGTCGACCGCTTCGGGCATCACGATAAACGTACAACGCAAGTAGTGCGGCAGTGGCACAAACAAGATAAATCCCAGCAGGGCCGCGACAATAATTGAGATCACTCCGAATCGTAATTTTTTCACTTGATGCATCCGTCCCGGAACAGACATGTATTTGTACAATTTGTAGAGCGGCATTCCAAGCATGCCCGCTACTGAAAATAGAGCCAACCCAATGCCTAGCGATTCTAGATTGTAGGGTTCGAGCATCGTCATTAAGAAGAAAATAATTGAAAACATTACAAACCAGCGATAGCAAAACGCAGCCACCGTAAACATTGCGAACGCCCAAGGTCGATTGGAGGGCATTAGTTGGTCGTCTGGCATATCTAGACCCAACCAGTTTCGACCAAGTAATGTTGTTAGTGCTTTGGTTGATTTTTGGTTTAGGTTTGGAATCTCTAAAATGTCGCTCAGAATGTAGTAGCCGTCAAAACGTAGCAGCGGGTTACCGTTAAACAGTACCGTACTGATGGAGCTGACCAGCATCACTTTCAAACAAATGTCTTGGATAAATCCAGGTTGGACAAACCACCAGATAAACGTTGCCAGCGTTGCCAAGAT
>CAZKTR010000312.1:0-4464 GCA_964555525.1 uncultured Pirellulaceae bacterium | reverse complement strand
GTCGCCAAACTGACGGGCACCAAGGACGCTGTCTGGACCAGCGCGAGGCACCAGCCAGCGATCTCTTCCAGGTTGCTACCTGGCCAACGTCTGAATTTGGAATCAGGGTTGATCGAACTTCACTTCAAAACAGGCGCTCGAGTCGTAGTCGCGGGTCCCGCGGAGCTGGCACTTGGCGAAGAAGACCAAGATTTAGACCAGCCGAACATTGCTGGTTTCTTAGAACTTGGACGACTCGTTGCGCACGTCCCAGCTTCGGCCGTTGGATTCACAATCCAAACTCCGACTGCTTTAGTGACCGACCTCGGCACCCAATTTGGAATCAACATTGATACCAACGGCAAGATGAACCTAGGCGTGGTCAACGGAACCGTTGAATGGGGACCACTTGGCACGACTCGCCGCTCTCGCGTCACGGCAGGCCAGGAAGTCATCGTCAACGCTGCTGGAGCCCAGGAGGATAAGCAAGGCTCGTTTACCGGCCAGTTCGTGGCGTTGGTTGAACAGCAATTGAATACAGACTTTAATGAAAACGATACACGTGCTCTTCGAGTTGTGGAATTTGCTAGGTCAAACAAAGGACGCAACTATCCTGTGATTTCGGGAGGGACTAAAGCGGGCGCGAAATTATTCTCGGACCGAGACTATCGCTTGGATGACGCGGCCTTCCAGGAATTCCCTGAACCACTCGAAGGCGCAGACTTAATCCAACTAGCCAACGAAGAAAAATTGACTTCTGACCTGACCATCGCAGTTAAATTTCAACACGCAGGGACGCTCTTTCTTTTCCAACGAAAATCCCAAGAAACTCCAGAGTGGCTCCTCAAAAAATTCAAACCGACCTTCCACGAGCTGGCTGTAAAAAACGTTGACGTCGCGTATGAGTACAACGTGTGGGAGCGACAAGTGAAAAAAGGCGAAACGGTCGTGCTCGAAAGTGCGTTCAAGGACAGCGACGATGGCATGTATGGGCTCGCCGCAAAAAAGCAATGAAGCCCCTAGACTCTGCGATTTCGAACTTGCCAAAAAAGCCAGTCACAAGGTATGTTGCGTTCACCTTGCAACTGCCTTAGCCTGTTCTCGTCGAGTGCTCGAGCACTGAACGGGCTTTCCCGTGCAGCTGCGGAGATCTGGATGACTCAACCCTGGACGCCTCAATGCTTGCTTCGCTTCCCCTTGCGTTACAAATCCTAATCCTTGGTGCGACTGGGCTGGCCATTGGCGTGTTGATCAACTGGGCGATTTACGCTTGGTGCTTCTTCGAAATCCGACCCATCAGCCCGTGGATGAAACTGCCCGACCAGGATCAACAGGAAGGAAAAATATCAGCTCGGAAAACGCTAGACTACGTGCCGATCATCGGCTGGCCGGGTAGGGCACGAGACAAACAGGTCTTTGGCCGTGGATTCTGGATCCGGCCGATGCTGATCGAAATCGTGTGGATGATCGGCTTACCTTGGTTTTATCTGTGGCTCGCAGGTGGTGGCCTGGTTGGCCAAGCATTAGTTCCCAGTTGGCAGGAAGCGGAAACTTGGCTTGTGCTGTACACGATTTTCTTGGGCTTGATGACAATCGGGACGTTCATTGACTTTGACGAAAAGATGATCCCCGACGAGGTTACGGTTCCAGGGACATTAATCGCGTTGGTGGTTGCTGCTCTTGCCCCGTGGTCACGGTTACCCGAGGTTGTTGCTAACGGGTTACAAACGATCGAGCACACTTATCCGGACCCGCCTCCGGTCCCTAGGACATGGCAAGAACTAGCAATCGCATTAGGTATTTTCGCCATTTGGGTCTGGGCTTTGCTGCCTAAGATCCCGATCTGGCGTCACGGCTGGAGGAAATCAATTCGATTCATGTACGCCTTCGCGTTTCAAGCCAAACGCAAAACATCTTGCGCACTACGCACCAAGACTCGTTCTCTACCGGGAATCACCTTATTTTTGTGTTTGATGTTGCTAGGCGGAACCATCGCCATCGTGACCGCTTGGCTGTGCTTGCCGGACGTCAATTGGCAAAGCCTATACGGATCCTTACAGGGACTCGCCTTTGGTGGAGCGTTGATTTGGTCGATCCGGATCGTGGGCACCGCTGCACTGCAAAAAGAAGCGATGGGCTTTGGAGACGTTACACTAATGGCGATGATCGGAGCCACGTTGGGTTGGCAAGCGACTTTGGTTTCGTTCGTTTGCGCGATAATCGTTGTGATGCTGGGAGTGATCATTCAACTGATCGTCGCTCGCAACCAACCACTTCCCTTCGGGCCTTACTTGTGTATGGGCGCCGCGATTGCGATCTTCCGCTGGCACAACCTCTGGCCAGCCAGTGCTCGCGGCGTGTTTCAATTGGGTAATCTCATCTGGTGGATCCTCGCGGCGTCGTTGGTTTTGATGGCCATCATGCTATTCTTTCTGCAAGCGATTAAAAGACTTTTTGGGCTCGATGAGCTCGAGGGACAACAATAGTCCTCTCGAACAAACAACCTGCTCACCTGTGTTTGGCCGGCGAAAAAGTATGACCAACAAACAAACTGATTCCCCTGATCAACTCGCCGTCAAAATCTGGGTGGACGCGGATGCTTGCCCGGTTGCGGTTCGCGAGATCATTTTCCGAGTCGCCAAGCGTCTACGGATCCAAACCACTTTGGTCGCCAACCAAACACTACGAGTCCCCCCGGTCGAGTTCATTCGAGCGATCACGGTTCCAGATGGTGCTGACGTGGCCGACCACGAGATCGTGAAGATGTGCGAGCCCGACGATTTGGTCATCACCAACGACATCCCGCTGGCTTCACGAGTGGTCACCAAAGGCGCCACCGCGATCGGGATGCGAGGCCAACTATTCGACGACGCGACAGTTCATGGACGCCTAGCATCACGAAACTTGATGGAGCAACTTCGCGCCGCGGGAATGGAAACCAAAGGCCCCAAACCGCTCGCCGCCAAAGACGTGCAGAACTTTGCCAACCAGCTGGACCGAATTTTGACTCGGCTGATGAAAAAGAAGAAGTAGCAAGGCGGGGGTTCGTGCTTAAGGAGAACAACCTAGAATACAAGCTCGCGGCGCAAGCAAGTGCATCTCTCAAGAAAATTGTCGATGCACTCGCTCGCGCGTCGAGCTTGTATTTCGGCCAAGGCCAAAATCACCCGCTAAGTTCCATCAAACGTTTCTGGATAGATCACCAACTCAATACGTCGGTTAGGGCTAATACCGCCCGAGGACGCTTGGCTATGCCTTGGTCGGTTGCTGCCCATCGCCATGGTGAACAATTGGTTTCTTGGTACGCCCATCGCAACCAGTCGATCGAAGACCGCGAGTGCTTGCGTGGCGGTTAACTGGTGATGCGAGGTGGTGGCCGGGTTGAGCTGAGTGCCGTCCCAGTGAGCTTCAATGCCAACAATTTGCTTGGGGAAGCTTTGTCGAATCGAGCCGACGATCCCTTGCAGCACAGGCAGTTGAGTTGGTTGCAATTGGTAAGTCCCGGGAACGAACATATTGTCCGAGGGGAATTCAATTCGAATTACATCGCCGTCCAAGCGAGCTTGTCCGCCGGGGATGTTGATTTCATTGAGCCGCTGCAACAGTGTGTTATTGGCTCGCAGGCTTGCCGCTGGCAGACTTGCCGCAGATCCGCCCGCAAATCCTGCTTGAGCAAAACGCGCTCCGTTGACGTTTGGGTTCTGCCCATATTCGGCTTGCCGCGCGTCGGCGAGTTGCTGCTGGGCTTGTTGATTTTGTTGTTGCAACTGTTGTAGTTGCTGCTGAGCGGCAGCAAGTTGCTGGGCTGATCCTTGTCGCTCAAGATCGAACTGTTGGATCTGACTGGCGCTGTCGGCAAGTTGTTGCTTGAGCGTTTGTCCATAGCTTTCGGATAACTGTAGCTTTTGCTTTAGTGCCGCCAGTTCTGTGTTGAGCAATTGATTGTCAGTGTCGTACGCGGTCACTCGCTGGTTCAAACTGTTGACCTGCGAAGCGAGCTGATTTTGGTTTCCTGCGTAAGCTTGCGGATTTAGACTTGGCTGTTGGAATCCGGCGTTACCGGGATTTGCATAGCCGCTGCCTGTGTAGCCGTTGTTTGCCACAGCGCCATTGGGGCCGAAAAGCCTTCCGGTTTGGCCAGTCAGCCCCCCGGCAGATCGATCGCCAAAAACGCTCTGCCCAAAACCACCAGCAAAACCGGTTGCGTTGGAAACCACGTCGTTATTGCGATTGAACAGCCCACCGCCGCTAAGCAAACCACCACCACTATTGCTTCCGAAAGGAAACAATGACCCACTGCCTACCGGTCGACAACCGCTTGAGACCAGCAGTGACAAGGCAACCAAGCAGCAAAAAACTAGCTTTTTAGTGGCAAATATGGTTTTGATTGAGTGGTGAGAATTCATAACGACACCTGAACGCTTACGGTCCGGAGCAAAAAAAGGAGTAATTTTCCGGACTTTAGAGATTTAGGCTAAAGGGGTA
>CAZKTR010000311.1:0-4472 GCA_964555525.1 uncultured Pirellulaceae bacterium | reverse complement strand
CCGAGTAATACTTGTCGGCGGCGACGATTAGGCAAAATAAGGAGCCGACGAGCATAAAAATCCCGATGGATCGCTCGGATTTTATGAGACTATTCATCGGGGTTGCTGGTGGAGCCTTCAATAGCTGGTTTTTCACTCAAATTCGCGTAACGAAAGTCGAGCTTGATTTTTTCTTTGGGCCACTGTTTGCCATCGACTTCGACATGCGGGTAGACAAAGTAGTTCAACGGTTTGGTTTCGCTGGCGGGGACGAGTTGGATGTCTCTGCCAGTTGAAAACGTGACTCGGTCTGGCGTTAGGTTGCCACAGAAAAACGATTTCATTTCGGGGTGTTTGTCAGCTTCAGAAATATCAACGGGCAACCACCCTTGCCCGTCCACGTGGAACCACGCCCAGCAGTGATAGCCGCCGATGGTACCTTCGGGTTTGTCGGTTGGGATTGAAAAACCAATTTGAAAACGAGCTGGGATGTCGCGACTTCGCGCTAGTGAAATGAACAGACTGTGGAAGTCGGTGCAGTTGCCGGTCTGGCTATCGCAGGCCCAAACCGAATCACCATTGCCGTAACCGGGGTTCGATTTGTCGTACTTCATATGATCTTCAACGATCTGGTACAGCAGTTCGCCGGCGGCTTTGGGATCTTCGGGGACGCTTTTATCGGCCAGTAGTTCAATCGGCTTGCCTGTTTTTGGGACCAAGCGATTGGCGTTCAAAAATCGTTCGGACATGTTCGGCTCAAGCGTCTTTTGGCTGTCGTCCAATCCGGCTCGCTGGCGGGTGACATTGTATTGCAACGAAAAATCGATCTCCGCAGCGCCCGTGGCTTGCTTGACTTCAAAGTAGCCAATCTGATTGCCGTAGGCGTCCGAGTTGATTTTCAAATCGGCGGGGACTGATTGATTGGTCAGCTTGACTTCTTGCTGGGGGCTCGTTTGAGCCACGGGCAACCAGACCTTGACGGTCGCCCCGGCGGGGACGTCCATAATCTTGGCGCCATAAGTCAACTCAAATTTTCGATTGGCCAGGGTGGTTGGGTCTGTATCGGTGTCAACGGTAGAGTTGCTGGAAGACTCGCAGCCAGCTAGGCACAGCAGGCTGACGAAAATGAGACGAAATAACGTTTGCATGGGATCAATTTTTAGGCGGACAATAGGGGCTAGGGCTGGAACGCGTGCTGCCGGATTTGTAGTAGCAGCCGTTCTGTTTTCTTAGACCGCAATGATACGTCGCGAATCCGGGTTCGAGAACCGGGTAAACAGCAGCAGCCTCCGCCACAAAATCAAAAAATGTGCCACGATGTACTTAGTTTAACCCGAATTCGGGTAATTCGACTGACGCGATTGCTCTAGAATGCTCGCCGATAAGATTCAATTCAGATAAACATCATTTATTGGAGGTAAGCGAAATGGAAATCCAAAACTCTGAACAGTTGGTTACGAAAAAGTGTGTGCCTTGTGAGGGCGGCGTTGAGCCGTGCACTTTGGATTTTTCGAATCAACAATTGGCGAAACTCAATGGTTGGAAGTTGACCGATGACAACCAACGCATTCGCAAGGAATGGACGGTGGAGAATTTTCTAGCCGGACTGGCGTTCTTTGAAAAAGTCGGAGCTGTCGCTGAAGCTGAAGCTCATCATCCTGATTTGCATCTGGTCGGTTACAAAAACGTGGCTATCGAAATTTGGACGCATGCCATCGATGGGTTGAGCGAAAATGATTTTATTTTGGCGGCCAAGATTGATCAGATTGAAATCTAGTATCGTCTCTTCCTCATTGACGCCACAGTTCTACGCTCAAGCTTTCACCTAAGTAAACCAAGAATCGAAACTTAATCACGATGTCTCTCGTCACCGTCCAAGATCTCTCGATCGGATTCCGCGGTCCCAACCTTTTGGACGCAGTCAACTTTCAAATCGAACCTCAACAACGTATCGGATTGCTCGGTCGAAACGGAGCTGGGAAAACAACGCTCATGAAGATGCTGTCCGGCCAGCAACAACCGGATTCGGGGACCATTCAAATCCATCAGGGCGTGCACTTGGCGATGTTGCGTCAGGAAGTCCCGCGAGATATCGAATCAAAAAACTTCGATGTCGTACGGGCTGGTTTGACTAAGAACCCAGAAATCGATTTAGAGGACTGGGAAGCCGAACATGAAGTTGAAAAAATCTTGTCGCGAATGGGGCTCGATCCCGAAGGACGCTTTGAGAAACTGTCGTCAGGGATGAAGCGTCGTGTGTTGTTGGCCCGAGCGTTGGTGTCCAAGCCTGATTTGTTGTTGTTGGACGAACCGACCAACCACTTGGACATTGACTCGATCGCTTGGCTGGAAGACTTTTTGTTGAAGATGCGAGCGTCGTTTTTGTTCGTGACTCACGATCGGATGTTCTTGCAGCGGCTTTCAAATCGAATTTTGGAAATCGATCGAGGCCGGTTGTTCGATTGGAGTTGCGATTACCAAACGTTTTTGCAACGAAAACAAGACGCGCTGGCGGCTGAAGAGAAGCAGAACGCTTTGTTTGACAAAAAGCTGGCCGAAGAAGAGGCTTGGATTCGCAAAGGAATTAAGGCTCGGCGGACCCGCAATGAAGGCCGAGTCCGAGCGCTCAAAGCCTTGCGAGCCGAACGCAGCGAACGACGCTCGAAAGTCGGAACTTCGAACCTCCAGATCCAAGAAGGCCAACGTAGTGGAAACTTGGTGGTCGAAGCAACCGATGTTTCGTTCGAGTACGGTGATCACATAGTTTTCGAAAACTTCTCGACCACCATTATGCGTGAAGACAAAATCGGAATCATCGGTCACAACGGAGCCGGTAAAACGACGTTGTTGAAAACACTGTTGGGCCAGTTGGAACCGACCGCTGGCAAAGTCAAAGTCGGTACCAACCTGCAAATCGCTTACTTCGATCAATTGCGACAGCAGTTGGAAGAGGAAGAAACGGTTCAGCAGAACGTCGGCGGCGAGTCGGATTCGGTAGTTATCAACGGCGTCAAAAAACACGTGCTGGGGTACTTGCAAGACTTTTTATTCCCTCCCGAACGAGCTCGTACGCAGGTTAAGTTTTTATCTGGCGGTGAAAAGAATCGGATCTTGTTGGCGAAGCTGTTTGCTCAACCGGCCAACGTGATCGTGCTGGACGAACCGACGAACGATTTAGATGCTGAAACGCTGGAACTTTTGGAAGAGCGGTTGGTGCAGTTCACCGGGACGGTGTTGATGGTTAGTCACGACCGTGCGTTTTTGAATAACGTCGTGACTAGTACGATCGTGTTCGAGCCGGAAGGGCTGCGAGAGTACGTGGGTGGGTATGACGATTGGCAACGTCAATTGGCAGCGCGTAGTCCGATCATCGAGACGAAAAAGCCGTCGGCGAAGTTGGCCAAGGCGGGTAAGAAAAAACGTCAGGCTGACGACAAGCCCAAGAAGTTGTCTTTCAAAGAACAGCAAGAACTCGACAAGTTGCCGGGCAACATTGAGGCAATTGAAGCGTCGATTGAGACGTTGACTCAGACGATGTCCGATCCTCAGTTTTACCAAGGGCCGAAGGATAAGATCGCCAGTACACAAGAAGAAATGAGCAAGTTGAATGAGGAATTGAAGGCGGCCTACTCGCGATGGGAAGAGCTTGAAGCTCGAGTGTTATAGACTGTGGTTTATCGAACTTTCATGTGGCGCCGGTTGGGCGGTTGGATGGATCCGTTGATAGCCAGGCACAATTCCTCGCGTTGCCGCAGCAGTTTTGAACCTAGTTGCTGTCCAATGGATTTCGCTGAAGTGCAGATCGAACATGAAAACAAAGAACGCTTTACTTCTATCTAACATTGTTGCCTTGCTGGTGTGCTGGACGGCCGCTGTCGTTGCTCAATCGGCAAGCGATACAGACGACGTGACGTTGGAGAAGCCCAATATTGTTTTGATAACGATTGATGATTTGAATGACTGGGTTGGCTATTTGGCACGAAACAATGACGACCATCTGTTGGCAACGTTGGTACCTGACGAAGACAAACGAAAAAAACTTGTCGACTTCCTAACGCCCAATCTCGATCGCCTAGCACGGCAATCGGTTGTTTTCCGTCGAGCTCATTGCACTTCGCCCCTATGTGGTCCATCTCGAGTTAGTTTTTTAACCGGCATGTATCCGTCGACGCTTGGATATTACGACCATTCAAATTACTTTCGCGATGTGGTGCCTGGTGCCGACAAGCTAATCACGCTGCCGCAACATTTAAAAGCCAACGGATACGAGACGATCGAAGCCGGAAAAATATTCCACTACCACCGCGGCGGGGATCCATCGGTCCGATCACGAAACCAATCCGACCCCGTCAGCTGGACCGCTCAGCATGTATGTTGGGCTGGAGTTCGCTGGGACTTCCCTCCGGTCGAAATTCGTGGCAAACAGTATCGTGGCAATCCCTGGCGGTTTGGCCCCGAAACAACTGCCGCTGATTGGCGACGCGAAGGTAAAG
>CAZKTR010000310.1:0-4479 GCA_964555525.1 uncultured Pirellulaceae bacterium | reverse complement strand
CAAATGACCATTGACGAGGTAAACAGTGTCTGCTCCAACGCCCCAATTATTGCCAAATTTAGTTAGTCACGGACAGCGCAAGCCGGTTCGAGAATTTTTGTGAACGACAATTCATCTGAAAACTCAGCTCTCTTGAGCCCCGAAGATGTCTTGGCTGAATTGGCCAAGCGGAAAGATCCGCCGTCGATATGGTGGACTTCTTTGGTCGGTCCTCTAGTGGTGACACTAATCCTGCTGCTAGTGATCGGGCTGCTACAAGGCTGGAAAGTTGCTGGTAGTTATGTCGCCGCAGCTGCGACGGCGTTTTTTGCACTTGGCAGGTTCGTGATCGTTATTGGCGGTGAGACAACTGGTGAAAACCAGTACCTCTTCCTCAAGCACCTCCATGCAACGCACTTGTTTTGGATGCTCACTTGGTTGGACATGATGGTCGCGATTTTCGTGGCGTTCCACATGGCGATTCTGTTTAAGATTCCTTGGGCCGGCAGTCGACTGGAAGGCCTCGTCTCGGACGGGCGATTTATTTTGGCAAAACAACCCTGGATTCGCAGAGCCGCTTTTTCGGGGTTAGTGATGTTCGTTATCTTTCCAACCTCGACCACCGGTAGTATCGGCGGTACGATTTTTGGCCGACTGCTAGGGATGGGGCGCTTGCGAGTTGTGATCGCGATTTTGATCGGTAGCTTGTTGGGTAACGGATTGATGCTGTTCGGTGCAAAGGCGATCAAGCAAGTGTTGCCGGGGGATAGTCTGGCTTTAAAAATCGGCGGTGTGGTCGCGATCATTCTGGCTCTGTTTTTCTTTGAACGAAAAATCAAAAGCCTGAAAGAAAAGTTCTTGGCCGAAGAGGCAGCTCAACAAGCTTTGTCCGAATTCAGTGAAGGTTCTGGTGAGCAAAGCTAAGTGGCAACGACTACGTCGAGAAGTAATCGCTTGCGAAAAGTGCCAGCGACTGACTCAGCATTGCCAACAAGTTGCTGAAGAAAAACGTCGTGCCTACCGAGACCAGAAGTACTGGGGCAAACCGGTTCCTAACTTCGGCCAGCCGAAATCTAGCCTGCTGATTGTTGGGCTCGCCCCAGGGGCTCATGGGGCCAATCGAACAGGGCGAATGTTCACCGGAGACCGCAGCGGTGACTGGTTATATAGAGCGATGTTCAGGGCTGGATTTGCCACTCAATCTGAGTCGGTTAAGCGTCGTGACGGATTAAAGCTGGTTGATGCTGTCGTTACCAATATCGGCCGCTGTGCGCCACCGGGTAACAAGCCGACGACGCAAGAGCTGGCTAATTGTCAGCCGTTTTTTGAACAAACGCTGCATTTGGTCGACCCGTTTGTGATCTTGGCGCTAGGAGGGCTCGCTTGGAAGCAAACCGTTAAGGCGATGGTCGAACTTGAGTTGCTGGAACGGCCGAAAAAGATGCCAGAGTTCTCTCACGGTGCGTGCCTGAATATCGACACCAAAAAGGTTTTGATTGGGAGCTACCACCCCAGCCAGCAAAATACCTTTACGGGACGACTCACCGAAGCAATGCTCGATAACGTGTTCAAGGTCGCTGGCCAACAAATTTCAAAACTGTCCAAGCGGTCCGGCAAGACCAAAGTCTAGTTAAGCGACTTATAGAAAGTACTGGCTAACGGCGAATGCGGTCCAACAGGCTGCTGCCAAACCGCAAGATGCTGTTTCTGCGTTCGGTAGACGCATTGTTACTCCTAGGAGACACGCCAGCCTCGCGAGAAGCATTTGATTGAGTTACATTTGTTTCGCTGTAGATCGAAAAGTCGAATGGTGGGATCTCGTTCTCTAAACCCACTCGCCCAGCTTGTAGACGTAACACACGTTCAAAGTAAACGAACGGATACTTTGTTGTTGGTCTCTTGTTGCGAACCCACTCAAAGCTGGTTGAAACGAGTCTGGAAGGGATTCGTCCAAGGCGAATTTGGTTGACGACCAGGCCGATGAACTCTTTTTCTTCGTCTCGTCTGGTTTTCAGCATCGCGTTCAGTTGTCGCTCGAATTCAAAAAATTGAGCGTTGGCCGCGCGTGAATCATCGATGTCGTCAGCTTGACCGGCGCCTGCTGTGCTCAATATCGTTTCGATGTCGCTTGAGGATATTTGTCCTTGGCACTTGTCAACATCGAAACAGCAAACGCCGACGCATAGTATCGCCACTAAAAGAAGTGATCGATAAACGCGCAGCGAATTGGATGAATGATCCAATATCCAGCTGATCGATTTCCAAGTCATTGTGCTAGAGCGACCCAAAAGTGGAGCGGCAAATAAAAAAACGCTCTGGCTTATAGCAAAATGAAAGGGTCTCCGGCGAGAGAGATCTGCCATGTAAGCGAATCTGCTAGCAACAGAAAATAACAAAACCCACCCAACCTGCTTGTCCGGTCCGCCGTGTTGCACGCGTTATGTGCGGCAGTTGACAGGCTTAACGCTTACTGGGAACAACCCATTCAATACCAATGTCGGCCCTGTCGTCCTTCAAAATGTCGAGGCTTGGTTGGATTCCCAGCCATCGCCACCGTCATTTTTCCGTTGACGCGCTTTCGATCGAGGTAAAATGATCGTCGACTTCTTTAAAGCACTCAGGGTTAAAATTAGAATTGGCAGCAACGTAATCGCAGCATTCCCAAGAATGAAAGAGCTTAAGCGATACAGGTCTTCCGAATCTTGAAAGATGTCAAAAGACAATCCATGCCTCCTAACCAAACACAAGCGAACGAAAACAAAGGCAGGAACTGCTTCCCTTGGTTTAGCGCAACCTCCGTCATGCTTATTGCTGCTATCATTGCGGTTCTAATTGGATGGCGGATTGAGTTTTTGCATCGTAGCCAAGTCGAACCGGAAGCGACAGTCGCCAATCAGAGTATCGTGGGCACTTGGTGGGAAGGGCCTGGCTACAGCGGCTACGATACCACGCTAGAAATAAAACCGACCGGAGAATTTATCAAGAGTCAATCAAGCTGGTCTTCCGGGTATACCTATTCGGGAACATACACCGTTCTTCCCGACAACCTAATCGAGTTCGAAGTAACCGATGTTCAAGGTCACCTTCTCGACGAATTGGCCTCAAACGCCAAGCAACACGAGACGTTCCGAGAAATAGAAGAAATTGTTCGGAAACATATTGTTGGAAATAAGTACGCACTTCGAGCTATCCCCGACGCCCGCGGAGATTTGATCATTGCTGAAGAAAAACACCAGTCCAGCATAAAACCAGTCCCACCAAGGTACGCTCTTGATGTCGAGTTCAAAATAGAATGGGAAGAGTACATGGAACGAGTTCAGAAATAAGATCTATTGCACAGACAAATTCGCTTGCTAACAAGCATTACCTAAAACAACAGAATCTTGAAACACACCAAGATGACCGAGAACCAAGAATCCCGTCAAACTTCTAAATGCCGACTGTATCGTCCAAGATTCAATTTGGTTTCTTTGTTTCTGTTTTCAACTCTGATTACACTGCTCGTTGGATGGTATGCCGAGCGTTCGAATTGGAACTCTGCAGAAGAATGGATCCATAACGAACCGGGATACACGGCAACCTTAACAATGTGGCGCAACGGAAATTTTCTGAAAACTGAAACACTAGATTACAAATCATTGCATCTAAAACCTGAATTGATTCCGTTGGTCAAGCCCGCCGAAGAATTGGATAGATCCGAAAAGCCTCGCATCACCATGAAGTTTTTAGGAAACTACCGTCGCATTGAAGACGGTCAGTACGTGTTTACAGTTACAAAAGCGGATGCAGACCAATCGAAAATAGCTGAGCACTATCAGAATTGGAGTGTCGGTTGGGAAGGTGCTTTTCAATCGAGCAGGGACGACTTTGGGAATCTGTTGTTCGTGAGTCGGCGTTGGCGCAAGTCCGGTCATGCGTACCGCGGCGATCTTCAGAGTCGAGAATTCATGCATTGGGAAAATTACTGGAAGAAAGTTCCCTAAGCCCGATAGCGATCAACGGCGAAACTGATGGCATCGGGTTCGTTGTCGCGCATCCAAAAAACAGTTATCAATGAATTGAGCTTTTCCCGTTTGAATTGCCAAGTCTGCCTCAATTCCAAAAAGGCTCTTTGGGAATTTCTGTTGATTGCTCAATTGTCTCCCACGCGAAACGCCGCTCTCCTGGTAAACCATAGTTTGGCCCCAATGCACGTACCGTTTCAAACGCAGCATTCCAGGCTGCGATTGAGTTGGATTACTCCAACGTCATCCAAACCTGGCAGCACGTCGAACTTTCCGGGCTCACCTGAGGGTTCGTTTTCTAGCGGGCTTTCGGCTGGCAGATCAGATTGTTCAGCAGCAGGCTCCTTGTTTGGCTTGGCCTGTTTTTTAGTAGCGTCGCGTTTCTTTTCTTTTCTGCTTCGCTTCTTTTCCTGTCGGAAGGAATCGAGCGTCTTTTCCCAAAACGCTTTTACGCGTTCATTCTGAAATCGCAGTTTGGTGAATCCATCTTCGATCG
>CAZKTR010000309.1:0-4495 GCA_964555525.1 uncultured Pirellulaceae bacterium | reverse complement strand
CTTGCGATCGGCGAACTTGCGATCGGCGAACTTGCGATCGGCGAAGGCTAGCGATGCGGTAGGATCGGCGAGCTATGCGGAATTCGACGCGCACCGCTGTGTGGTCTCCGATGGTGGCGAAGGTTTCTTGGAGGCGATCGATGCGGCTTTGCCTGATGTTCAGCCGGTGACATGCCGGACGGTTGATCCGTTGCAACGTCCGATCGAAGCGAGCTTTTTGTATCAAGCGACGAAAAAAACGGCGTTTGTTGAATTGGCAGCTGCTTCTGGCATTCAGTGTTTGGCTGACCGTGAACGCGATCCTTCAAAAACAACCACGTTGGGGACTGGGTTGGTCATCAAGAAGGCGATCGCCACGGGGGCAACGACGATTTACGTTGGCGTTGGCGGCAGTGCTACCAACGACGGTGGAGTCGGAATGGCGGCGGCGTTGGGGTTTCGGTTTTTGGACCAAAACGGACAAGAACTGGACCCCACCGGAGGGGCGTTGAGCGAAATTGGTTCGATTCAGCCGCCAGCAATCGGTTTGGATGGCGTTCGCTTTTTTGTCGTCAACGATGTCAACAATCCTCTGTACGGCCCCAACGGCGCCGCGGTCGTTTATGGTCCTCAGAAAGGCGCCGATGCGGTGATGGTCGATCGCTTGGATGCCGGGCTACGAAATTTAGACGCTTGTGTGATGCGGGACTTGGGCGTCGAGCAAGGGCAGCACCCAGGCGCGGGGGCAGCTGGAGGTAGTGGCTATGGGCTGCGAGTTTTTTTTGACGCCGAGTTTTGTTCGGGCGCCAGTTTTGTGCTGGACCTAGCCGGAGTCAATCAGCTTTTACAATCGCGATCATTTGATTGGATCATCACTGGTGAAGGCATGATCGACCAGCAAACCCAATCCGGCAAGCTTGTCGCTGAAATCGCCGGGGTGGGGAAGCGATTTCAAGTTCCCGTGGTTGCGTTTTGTGGGGTCTCGGAACTGAACGCTACTCAGACAAGCGAACTCGGCTTGCATGCAGTGATGCAGATTCACGATCCGAAATTGCGAAGCGTGCAAGAGTCAATCGATCGTGCGGATGTTTTGTTGCAAGCGTCGGTTGCTGACTGGTCTGGTCGTAACGGAGTAGGTTGCTAATGGCCTTGCCAATTTTTCCGTTGGGCGATCGAGCGATTTTGGTAGCGCTTGGTGACCGTATTGATCCAGAAGTTAACGATCAAGTGGTCGCTCTTTACGAGCGGTTGGTTGCCGATTCGCGAATCGATTTTTTAACGCCAGCGTTTTATTCGTTGGGAATTGGTTACGATCCTGCAATAATTAGCTTTGATAATTTATCGAAATTAGTTCAGCAGCAATTCGAGCTGATTCAAACCGCCGGTGGTCGCGAACCAAGAGTGGTTCGGATTCCGGTTTGCTACTCGGTTGATTTTGGTGTCGACTTACAGGAGGTTGCGGCGACCAAGGGGCTGACTTGCGACCAGGTAATAGAGCTGCACACCAGTAAAACTTACCGAGCTTACATGCTCGGCTTTTTACCGGGCTTTGCTTATCTGGGAAGCGTTGATCATCGATTGCGAGTCGATCGGAAGCCGGAGCCTCGAATGAAGGTGGCTACGGGGTCGGTCGGGTTAGCGGGCGAGCAAACTGGCGTTTATCCTTTTGAGGCTCCGGGCGGTTGGCAGATCATTGGGCGGACGCCGGTTTCGCTGTATGACGGAAATAAAGATGGCCAAAGTCGAGATTGGCAGGGAGGTGAAAGTCAGTTATCAATTTCGCCGGGCGATGATGTGCAGTTCTATCAAATCGATCGAGCGGAATTCGATTTGCTGTTTGAACAAAGCCATGTGGCCGGTGAGCCAATACAAAACGAAGTCGCAGAGCAGGAGGCAGCTGGGGTTTCATTGCATTTTAAGACGGCTGGTTTACGAACGGTGCTTCAGGATCTTGGCCGATCTGGTAATCAGCATTTGGGAGTTCCCAGTGGTGGTGCGATGGATCGTTTTAGTGCAACGATCGCCAACCGGTTGGTCGGCAATGCCGACGACGCGGCTTTGATTGAGATCACGTTGATGGGGCCGACGATTGAGATTCAGGGTGACTGTCAGGTTGCGATTACGGGCGGAGATTTTTCGCCAATGTTGGACGGACAAGCAGTGGCGATGTGGGAAACGATTTCGGTCGTTGGTACACAGCGATTGAGTTTTGGTTCACGGCGGTCTGGTTGTCGTTGCTATTTGGCGATTGCGGGAGAGTTTCAGTTGCCTAGTTGGTTGGGGAGTGTTTCAATATCGCCGCCGGGAGCTAATCTGGGGACAGAGTATCGATCGCTCAAAAGCCAGACGTTAGTGGTTACGGATTTGCGAAAGGATAATAAGCGGATTTTCCCAGCGGTGCGTCGCCCGGTTGGGTTGGCAGGAACTGAGGGGCAGACGGTCGAAGTCGAAAAAACGGTTCAGTTTTTGCCAGGCCCCGAGTGGGATTGGTTTTCGGCGGAGCAGCAAGAGCAGTTCCTCAACCATCGCTTTGATATTTTACCGAGTTCCAGTTCGATGGGCTTACGGCTGCCGAGCTTTTTAGATTCGCCACTGGAGCGGCCGGCGATGATTTCTTCCGCGGTGGTGCCGGGTGTGATTCAGGTGACGCCCATTGGTCAGCCGATTTTGTTGATGCGGGACGCGCAGACAACCGGCGGGTATCCGCGGATTGGAGTTGTTCTTTATGAGTCGCTGAATGAAGTGGCTCAGTTGTGCCCGGGGGATTCGATTCGTTTTGAGTTGGGGTGAATTTTTTGGGGAACGACCGTATCTTTGGAGACGATTTCAATACGTTAAAAACGGACTAGAAAAGAACCGCAAATAAACGCCAATGGACGCAAATAAAAACCAGGATTTGTATTCACGTTTATTAGCGTCCATTCGCGGTTAAAAATCCAGCAATCAAAGACCCTTGCTTCGTGCTTTATGACAGCTTAATTTTAGGATGAGCCGTTTTGGCGATAGCCTCGGTTGAAGTTGCGAAAACCGTGGCTATCGCCAAAACGGCTCAAATTGCCAACCCTATTTCTTAGCTGTGACAAAGCACTAGGCGAGCCACTAAAACTCAAAAGAACGAACTGAATTTTTGGAGAAACGATTATGTCATCGAAGCTTGCTCGTTCTAACAAGAACAAGGGGATTACGTTGGTTGAATTGCTTATCGTCATTGTAGTCATTGGCATCATAGCCGCCATACTGTTGCCAGCCGTTGGTGGTCCCCGTGTTGGCCCGAGCCGTCGTACAACTTGTTTAAACAATATCCGGAACATTGCCTTAGCTTGCACTAGTTACGAAAGCACCAATGGGCAATTTCCTGCCGCGGTGTCTAGCCATAGCGAGAGCTTTTGGGTTCGGATCTTGCCGATGCTTGACCAAGTCCCACTCTATGACGATTTCCGCGCCGAACCCGATTACAATTTAGCCAAAGACATGCTGGCGGGTGTAGAAATGGAAGTTTTACGTTGTACTTCTACACCTACTAGCGATTTTGAAAGCACTCCCTTCGCCGGGTTCACCTCTCACTACACAGGCAGTGCAGGTCCCGCATCGAGTAATCTCGAAGACAAGTACGGTTCAACTGAGTTTTCCTACCAGACAAATAATTTCGGACCAATCGGGCTTAGAGGTCTCTTTTCGCCCACGATTATTGACGGCGCAGACCCCAGCGAAGCAGTCGCACGTAAATCCAAAAGTGGCGTTAACACGGACCATGTAACGGATGGACTGTCAAACACGTTGGCAATTATCGAAACTTCTCGAAGCGACTTTAATGACGGAGGTCGCACGTTCACCAACCGTCGGCCTAAATGGTCATGGGGATTGGAGGAAGCCGAACCTACCAAAGTTAATTGGTCTCGCTCGATTGCTCGAACGATCAACAGTTTTGATGACGTGCCCCACCAAGAGCTTCCGTTTCATGAACTTCCCATCTCAAGTAATCATCCCGGTGGCGCGCATGTTTCCAACGGTGATGGTTCAACTCACTTCGTTAGCGAAGAAATTGATCTGATCGTTCTACAGGCCGTTGGTGGAATCGACGAAGGCGACGTGGCCAACCAAAGCCTAGACCGATAGGGTATCTTTGCAGTACTCCGCCAAACAAGATCGACTCGCATTTTTTACAGTTGCACCTTTAGTCGCGAAGTGACGGCCGCATATAGCCGTGGGCGGAAGCCTAATGGCACTCACTTTAGAATTTTCAGCCACGATAGTGGCGACATGTTGTAGCCTCAGGCGTGAGCCTGTGGACTCGGTTGAAATCAATCATTAAGCCCCGATAGTGGCGACATAAGATTTCCCTCAGTTTTGCCCAGCGTTGAAACACATGTCGCCCCTTCAGGGCTTTTATATAACTAGCGTTTTACCCATGGGTTTACACCGGTTTACACCCATGGCTACAACCTGTCACCCCATTCGGGGTTAAAGTGAGTGCCATTGGGTGTAAGCCACAGTTGCCCAATTCACCCGACAAGCC
>CAZKTR010000308.1:0-4508 GCA_964555525.1 uncultured Pirellulaceae bacterium | reverse complement strand
CGCATGAACCGCGCGATCATGGATTTTTCGTCCGAGCAATTTTACGATGGCGATTTAGTTGCTGACGGTTCGGTCGTCGATCACGTCTTGAGCGATTTGCCGAACGTACAGGATGATTATTTTACTCAACAAATCGTCACCTTTATCGATTCCGCCGGAGCGAACTGGGATGAAGAACTAGAACCCGAGGGGCTGAGCAAACGCAATCCTCAAGAGGCCAAACTGGTGTTACAACAAGTCCAACAGCTCCACGAGGCCGGGGTGGATTATCGTGACATCGCGGTGATCGCCCCTTATGCAGCGCAGGTTCGTTTGCTGCGAGACCAATTCGAAGGACAGGGGCTCGAGATCGATACGGTCGACGGATTCCAGGGCCGCGAGAAAGAAGTCGTTGTGATTTCGTTGGTCCGCAGTAACGCGATCAACGAGATTGGTTTTTTGTCTGATCGTCGACGTATGAATGTTGCGTTGACACGAGCCCGCCGCAAGCTGGTCGTGATCGGCGATAGTGCGACCTTGGGAGTGGACGATTTTTACCAACAGTTTTTTGATTATGTCGAAGCCCGCGGAGCGTATCAAACGGTTTGGGAATTTGATTTGAACTAGGCATTATCTTATAACTTTTGACTTAGCCGCAGGGCGTAGGAACCGTGGGCTATCGCCCAAACGACTAAAACGGAACGTATAACTTTGAAAACACTGATGATTACAACTCATAAAAAATGGCCTGATGCTTTACTATTGCGATTGACCGCTGCACTGGTGTTGCTCCTAGTTTGCTTTGCCAATACGGCTAACGCTCAAGACGTGTTGTTTGTCAAAAAAGCAAACTCCGATACTACCAATAAACGCAAAGGCATCATCGAAGATTGGCTGGGGTACTCGATTACCATTTCGGTCAACGGATCTCCAAAAGAAATTGACAGCACACAAGTCGTAGATGTACAAACGACTTGGCCAGCGGCTTACGAGAGTGGTAAACGCTTGGCAGCTGATGGAAAAACTAGTGAAGCCATTAAAAAGTACCGCCAAGCCCTTACCGCAGAAAAACGACCTTGGGCTCAACGGATCATCCGCTCAAAATTAATTCCCGCTTATCAACTGGTCGGTAACTCATCGGCGGCCGTCAACGAGTTCCGAACGATCGTTGCCCAAGACCCCAACACTCGATTCATGCACTTGATCCCGTTGCCGTGGAGCAACCGAGTAATTCCCGTACCTGGCGCCAGCGACTGGCTCGACAGTGACCAAACCGCATTGCAGTTACTAGGTGCGGGGTGGAGCCTGACTTCTGAAAAGAGCCAACAGAAACGCGCCACCGAAACCCTTGATCAACTGGTTGGCGACTTGGACCCTCGCATTCGCAATCTCGCCACCGCTCAACTTTGGCGCTTGCGAACTCGATTGAGCCCCAAACAAATCAAGCAATGGGAGCGGATCGTCGCTGGAATGGAACCCGAAAACCGAGCCGGTGCGATGCTGATCTTAGCCAATGCTCAGCAAAAACACGGAAACTTAGACGCCGCTTTGCTGAACTGGATGAAGATCGTCACACTCCACGAACATCAATCGACGCTGGTAGCAGCCAGCCTGTTCCAAACTGCGTCAGCGTTAAGGTCGATCACTCCCGATCAAACCAAACAAAAAAGCTACCCCAAACCAGATTCGTTCTTCGCCGAACTGAAGCAACGCTTTCCCGAGTCATCTTGGGCTAAACAGGCGATGTTCGACACGGGTAATAATTGATAAACTGTTGGAACGCCTTTCGCCCGAACGTCTAATTTGTTCAGATATTCCAAAGGCAATGGAGTAAGATGCTGGTCAAACGAGTTAACCTGTTTGACCAATTGTTTGATAGGAAACCAACATGAAATTTTCCGGCATGTTTAGCCGACTGCTATTTACGATGATGACCATCTGCCTTCTTGGCGGATCGGCAATGGCTCAAGACGCTGAAGCGGTAGCCAGTGAACCTGCGGCTAAAAGCACGTTTGATATCATCTTCTCAGGTGGCATCTTCGGCGTCGGGATGATTATCTTGTTGTTTGTTCTCTCGCTGATCGCTGCGTACTTAGTATTTGATCACTTGATGAGTATTCGCCGAAACGATTTGATGCCGCCAGGATTGTCTGACGAAGTTCGCAAGAACTTACTTGCCGGTGATATCTCGACCGCCAAACAAAATTGTAACGACAACCCGAGCCTATTATCTTTCGTGTTGATGCACGGAATTTCCGAACTAGAATTTGGTTGGAGTTCGGTCGAGAAAGCAATCGAAGACGCACTGGCCGAACAATCGGCTCGGCTGTTTCGAAAAATCGAATACTTGTCGGTGATTGGCAACATCGCTCCGATGGTGGGACTACTGGGGACCGTATTCGGAATGATCGTTGCATTCCAAAGTGTGGCATCAACTCAAGGGACCGCCAGTGCACCACAGTTGGCCGAAGGCATCTACCAAGCGTTGGTCACAACGGTCGGTGGTTTGATCGTAGCGATTCCTTCGATCGGCGCGTTCGCGATTTTCCGAAACCGAATCGACCAGTTTGTTGCAGAAGCCGCTTATTTGTCGCAGCATGTGTTTTCGCCGCTACGAAGACGAGCCAAAAAGTAACTCGGCCGAACGATTTAAAAGTCTGCTATCCACATTGTCCGTCGAAGTACTATTTTCTGTTGTCAAATCTGAGTTAGGCACGCTTTGTTTTCCGGATCCATCATCTCGCAAATCAAAAAACTGGCGGAAGAATATTCGCAGTGGGATGACGAACATCTGTCCGGCTTGGCATTGGATCTTGGATTTGAGTCACGGCAGAGCGACGACATCACGCCGTTGATCCCGCGAGGATTCGCGTTGGTGCAAGTTGCTGCTTTGCGGCAACTTGGGATGCAACACTACGACTGTCAACTGCAAGGTGGCTATGCAATGTGCCGCGGGAATATCGCGGAGATGAGGACCGGCGAAGGCAAAACGTTGACCGCCACGCTGCCGATGTTCGTGCATGCGCTTGCTGGACGCGGTGCCTTACTGGCGACTAGCAATGACTATCTAGCCGCTCGCGACGCCGAAGAAATGAGCCCGCTCTATCGATCACTGGGGCTGTCCGTTGGTGTGATCACTCAATCGATGTCGCGTGAACAACGCCGAGCTGCCTACAAGTGCCACATCACGTACGGCACGATGAGCGAGTTTGGGTTTGACTTTTTGCGAGACCACTCAAAGCAACGAGAGCAACAACAACGCGAGCTTTGGTACGGCGGGGCATCGGGCGGTGTTGCGGAATCCGCCGACAGTAAACCCGTTCATCGCGAGCCCCATTTTTTATTGCTCGACGAAGCAGACAGTATTTTGATTGACGACGCACGCACGCCCTTGATCATTTCCGCACCCAATGACTCCGATGCTCAGCAACAACAAATGTCGCTCTACCAATGGTCGGCCAAGCATACTGACCGTTACGTGGAAGACGAACACTATTGGTACGACCGCGAAAAGCGTTCAGTCGACCTAACTCCCGACGGCACTGCGATGGTACGTGCCATCACGAAGCCTGCCGAACTTGCGGGTGTTGGTTTGTTAGAGATGTACGATTTTGTCGAACGAGCCATCAAGGTGGATCGCGATTTTGAAATGGACCGCGACTACGTGATTCGCGATGGTGAAATTGTGATCGTTGATGAATCGACCGGGCGGATCGCAGAAGGCCGACGCTGGAGTCGCGGAATCCACCAGGCCATCGAAGCCAAAGAAAATGTTGAAATCACACTCGACACGACAACATCAGCGAAGATCACCGTGCAGTCATTCGTGAGCCGTTTTCCTTACATCGCTGGTATGACAGGTACCGCACACACCGCTCGAAAAGAATTCAAAAAAATCTACCACACTGGCGTGCGAGTTATTCCGACGAACAAACCACCGCAGCGCGTCGAACATCCGATCAAGTTTTTCCACACGGAAGCTGAAAAGTTCCAACAGGTCGTCGCAGACGTCGCAGAGATCCATGAGACTGGCCGACCCATCCTGATTGGTACTCGATCGATCGCAAAGTCTGACCAGTTATCGATCTTGTTGCGTAAAGCTGGTGTGGAGCACGAAGTGTTGAACGCGCGTGAAGTTGAACGCGAAGCCCAGATTGTAGAGAGTGCTGGGGAGTTTGGTCGGGTCACCGTGGCCACCAACATGGCGGGTCGTGGAACCGACATCAAAATCAACGCGCACGTCCGCGAGCTTGGTGGGATGCACGTGATTGGAACCGAGATGCACGACTCCAGCCGCATCGACCAACAGCTGTTTGGTCGCTGTGGACGACAAGGCGACCCCGGTACCGTACAACTTTATATCTCAGCCGAAGACAAACTGTTGGAATCAGCCTATGGTAGACAAACCGCTCAAAGGTACCGGCGAACCGGTAAAACCCGCATAGCTTCTTATTGGATTGCACTTTTCCATAAAGCTCAGCAAAAGCTAGAGAACCAGCACTACCGATCGCGGCGCATACTTATGCATA
>CAZKTR010000307.1:0-4509 GCA_964555525.1 uncultured Pirellulaceae bacterium | reverse complement strand
GTGGGTTTTGCATCACAACATGCCTGGCAAGCGATTGCTCGAATTCCTCCAAGTCATCGGCCACTCCAAACAACACGACTCGTGCCATTTGTCGATTGCTAGTAGCTCGGACTGGATCAATGCCTTGCAAGGCCTTGTCAACCACTAGTTGCACAAACCACTCCGATACCGTGGCTACGCCACGATCCGAACACATCTGGTCAATGATCTCCAGTTGCTCCGGCTTACTGGATTTGATCAGCGGCATGCTGAGCTCAAGAAACTCGTTTTCATGGCGATGCCGAATCGTAGGAATGATCTTTTCGACAGTTCGAAGCACCTTTTTCGAAAGCGGCTTTGATTTTTCGGCACCAGCATCCTGAGCCAAACTGAGATGGCTCCAAGACATCGACAAGACTGCCATCAACAACAGCCAATAAAACCCGACGTTTCTAATCTTCATGATTACTCCTTGGTAATGGTCCGCTCGCCCCATACTCTCAAAATACAAGAGTTTTGGCAATCAGTTGTAGGTGAGTGGCTCGGCAGCCCCAAACGTCACATGGATATCTTGAGATTTCACAAAAAAGCCAAAATCGCTAGCGAAAACGGCTCTTTTCCTAGTTTAACGACGTCCGACTGGTGACCGTAGCTTTGGGGGGAACCGTTGGGACAACAGGCGGCGGCGATAACAGTGCTTGTGTAGTGGATGAGGCTACGAATCCTTGCGCGGGCGGCTACTGAGCTTCAGGACTCGTAGCCTCCCTCGTCCGCTACGACCTCGCCCAAACAACAGCTCCCTTCACATAAAAAAGCAGAGGAACTCTCTTTGATAAAGAGGGTTCCTCTGCAAAATTGGTTAACTGAACGGGCCTCAAATCACTTTCAGATTACTGAAGCGCCGAAGTAATTTCAGGCGGAGAGCCATATGCCGCTTCGAGGTACTGCTGACACCCGTTTAAACTGTCACGGTCGTGAAATTGAATTCCCGAAAATTGTACGGTGTTCGTCGTTGTCCTCGTCGTTTCCCTGCTGGCGTAGAATCGCGGGTTCGTGGCCTTAACAATCTTTCTAGCCATTGATTCGGTATAACGGTTCGAAGTTTCCGCATACGGTTTAGCCATCACGATAATCTCAGGATCTCCAGAACTAGCCACCTTTGCTAACAAGTCGTTGATGAGCTGCGTGCGGCGAAAGTAGCCTAATGAGCTTTCGTCGACTTTCTCTTTCGGATCTACAGCCGCTTGATAGCCTGGATCGCGCTGAGCTGCTTTTAAATGAGCGGCAAGATCATCTACGAGAATGCTTAAGAGTTCTTCACTCCCAAACCCTACGCCTCCGATCGCAACTGCGGTACCGAAAGGATCTTTGGATTCTCCATACATTGAAATCGTCGCTCCCAGTTCTGACCGAGCTAAGGCCATCATCCAAGCCAGCGACTGCCGCAAGTATTTGACGTCGAACATTTCTTTATCGGAAGTGTCGAGCGAATCAAGCTTCACACCCACACCAAGTTCCGATGCTGCTCCACTATAAAACGAGTACTCTGGGTTCATTGCAATCAATTTGTCATACACCTCGATCTCTTCTTTCGTCGAAGAATTCGCGAGTTCGCCAAGATTGTCCAATGACCGTCCGTATTCGTAGGAACCCACTAAGCGATATGGGAACGTGTCATCTGCTTCTGCGAATTGTAAGTAAGGAAGGGATTTTATTTTCGTTGTTTGTGTAACTGTCGTTTCCGATTGTGACTGCACGGTCACATTAGCAGTTCCGCCTCAGCAAAAATCCCTCGTTACATTTGTTGCAGAACTGCTGGCAGTCGTTCTTGAGGCCGAACTAATAGTACTGGACGTCGTCCTGCCTCCCACGACACGAACGGCACGGCGTTCGGCTGCCCACGTGTAGTGGTGACGGCGATCATAGCCTGGAGAAGTTTCTTCTTCTGAGTGATAACTGCTGATTGGCTTGTCTCTCAACTTCGGCATCAACAACAATTCCATCGCCTTCACCGAACTTGTTGCGTTGGAGGCCTTTACCAAACCACCGGTTAACGGCCCCGCGCCATAGCGTCCTCTGACCCAATAGTGCAAACCGTTTCGAAACAAATTGGCTTTTTTAGTCACCTCGCCGCCTGCTTCACGACCACTATTAAGCATGCCAGCAATTTCGCCGGGTAAATTGATATCCAACAATGATTCTCGAGAAATTGAATCATTGTCTTCGAAAAATTTAGCCAACACCTGTCCATCTTGCTCCAAAGCCATCGCCGAGGTCAGCATCAGTTCAAAATTGTCTTTGTTTTCTTCAGCAGTCAATACTTGATGGGCCACTTTGAATCGCTGCAAACGCAGTTCAGCCGCGCGTTCATCGATGTCCTTGTATTTTTCTTCAAGCCGGCTTTTAATCTCGGCAAATCGTTGAACCAACGCTTCGCCGCCTTGTCGCTTGAGTGCTTTGCCGTGCCGTTTTAAGATCGCGTTGGCGAATTGCAACTTTTTTGAATTGTTGTCAAATTCGTTGTGCAAAACATAGATGTCCCAAAACAGCTTTTCACTTTCTTGAAAGCCGGTGGGGACCTCTTGTGGGCTTTGCATCACAACATGTCTGGTAAGCGATTGCTCAAATTCCTCCAAGCCGTCGGCAACTCCGAACAACACAACCCGTGCCATTTGTCGATTGCTGGTAGCTCGGACGGGATCAATGCCTTGCAGGACCTTATCAACCACTAGCTCCGTAAACCACTCCGATACCGTGGTCACACCACGATCCGAACACATCTGGTCAATGACTTCCAGTTGCTCCGGTTTAGTGGATTTGATCAGCGGCATACTGAGCTCAAGAAACTCGTTTTCGTTGCGATGTCGAATCGTCGGAATGATCTTTTCAACGGTTCGAAGCATTTTTTTTGACAGCGGCTTTACTTTTTCGGCACCAGCATCGGCATCCTGAGCCAAACTGAGATGGCTCCAAGACATCGACAAGACTGTCATCAATAACAGCCAATAAAACCCAACGTTTCTAATCTTCATGGTTACTCCTTGGTAAAGGCCTGTTTACCTTGCGGGCTAAACACATCAATTTTTGGTAATCACTTGCAGGTATGTGGCTCGGCAGCCCAAAACGTCACTTGTTAATTTTAAGATTTCACCAAAAAACGGTTTTTTCGGTGAATTTAGTGGCTGAGATAAGAACTGCATACAAGCTCGACGTGCGAGCGAGTGCATCGGCTAATTTTCATGGAAATGCACTTGCTTACGCAGCGAGCTTGTATTTCTAGGGCTCCTCAAACCGATTTTTTGCTGTTCTAATCGCTCATCAAAGCAATTGAATCACGCCCCTTTGTCCCCCATGCCCGAACTCGAACGAATCTATCTCGACAACGCCGCAACAACCTGGCCGAAGCCAGAATCGGTCTACACGGCGGTTGAGCAAACCATGCGTGCAAACGGCGCAGCGGTCGGGCGATCCGTATTTGGCGACTCCGCTCAAGCCACCCAGATCGTGCAACAGGCTCGTCACGAAATCGCGAGCTTTATCGGCGCTCCAGCGGACTCGTCGGTGGTGTTTACCAACAGCGGTACCGACTCACTATCGACCGCGATTCGGGGCTTGCTCAAACCAAACGACACAGTTGTCACCACCGCCGCCGAACATAACTCGGTCCTTCGCCCACTGCATCATTTGCAAGAAACCATCGGCTTGCAACTGAAAATCGTCCCCTGCGATGAAACCGGGCTGCTGTCCGTTGCCGACCTGATCGATGCGATCAACGAAAGCACTCGACTGTTAGTGGTTAACCACGTAAGCAACGTAACTGGCGTGGTTCAGCCAATCAAAGAAATATTCGCGGCCGCTAAAGCCAAATCCCCCAACTTAATCGTTTTACTGGATGCCGCTCAGTCACTGGGGCACTTGCCGGTCAACGTAATCGAACTCGGTTGCGATCTCTTGGCCGCTCCCGGGCACAAAGGCATCTACGGTCCACTAGGCACGGGAGTCCTCTATCTCCACCCAGATATCACCGATCAAGTGGCGCCGCTACGGCTGGGTGGTACCGGCGTTTCTAGCGGCGAAGTTCAACAACCGATTACCATGCCAGAAAAATTCGAAGCGGGAAACTTAAACGCTCCTGCAATCGCAGGCCTAGCCGCCGGACTTAAATTTCTCAAAACCGAACAAGCCCAAGCCGGCAAAGAAAATTTTCAACGCTGCAGTGAATTGCTTTTACAAGGTTTGCGAACCATCGACGGATTGACTTTGCACTTGCCAAAATCGGTCGACCACCGAATTGGGATCTTTAGCATTTCCGTTGACGGCCTTGGCGCTCACGAAGTGGCGAACTTGCTTGACTTAACTGGCCAAGTTCAAGTCCGATCAGGGCTGCATTGTGCCCCGCTGCTACATCGGCAGATGGGGACGTTTGATCGCGGCGGCACGGTACGCTTGAGCGTCGGCGTTTTTACAACCCCAGCCCAGGTTGATCGGGCGGTTGAAGTACTGCGGGAAGTTTCGCAGCCATTGGTCTAA
>CAZKTR010000306.1:1448-4516 GCA_964555525.1 uncultured Pirellulaceae bacterium | reverse complement strand
TGGATTACTTGCATCACTTTCTGCAATCGGCTGCGAATCCAAATGCGTTTGCCGATTATTTCGAACGCGATTACCTCAAACGACAATTCGCCACTGCAAAAATCTTAGCGGGCGAAGGTGATCGTGAAGCGTGGGCTGCGATGTTGTCGCCCAGCCAATACCAGGCCTTGCTGGACCGGATCGATCTCGATTTTGCTGCGACCAACGAGGAGTTCTTTGAGTTGGATGAAGTTGTCGAACTGGAATTGCTTACCAAGAACGTCGACAAGCTGATTGTCAAAGTTTTTGAAATCAACACGCGTAATTTTTATCGCAAACATCAACGAGAAGTTGACACGGATATCTCGCTGGATGGTTTGGTGGCCAATGAAGAACAGTTGTATGAATACAATGACGCGCCGCTGTTGCGAAAACGACGGAAATTCAAATTCGAAAAGCTGAATCAACGTGGTGTTTACGTGATCGACTTCATCGGCGGTGGTAAAAGCTCGCGGGCGTTGATTCGCAAAGGCCGGCTTCAGTTGGTGGGCAGCGTGACGTCCGTCGGTCAGCGACTGCACGTCGTCAATGAATCAGGCAGTCGTGTGATGGATGCAGTCGTGTCAGTGGCGGGGAGAAACTACACCGCGGACGAGGACGGGAATATTGATATGCCGTTTTCCACCCATTCATCGGCTCAGAACGCGATCGTTTCTCAAGGTGATTTTAGCACGCTACAGATTTTCCAACCGGTCGCGGAGTCCTACTCGTTCAACGCAGCCTTTCACGTCGACCGTGAATCGCTGTCACCGGGGAACGAGGCCACGGTTTTGATTCGCCCTTCGTTGTCGATCACTGGCGGCAATCCAATTCCGCTGAAGCGTTTGGAGTCTTGCAAGTTGGAGATCACATCGACTTCGTTGGATGGTATTTCGGCGTCAAAGACGATCAGTAGTCTATCGGTTTCGGAATTGCAAGAAGCCACGGCAAGCTTCTTGGTTACGCCGCGGTTGGCAACGATTTCTTTTCGGTTGGAGGCAAAGATTAAAACGCTGCTTAACCAAACACAGACGCTTGTCGCTGCTGATGCGTTTACGATTAACAAAATCGATTCCACGGGCGAGATTCAAGATTTGCATTTGCTGCCGACCAGCGACGGTTGGTTTGTGGAAGTTCGCGGTAAAACCGGTGAACGACGCAAAGGGCAGCCCGTGCGTTTTAGCTTTTACCTTTCGGGTTTGAAGAACCCTGTCGATGTTGATCTTCAGTCCGACGATAAAGGTCTGATTGCACTGGGAGACTTGAGCGAGGTCGCTTGGTTTAATGCGACGTTGAGCGGCGGTAGCAAACGGCGTTGGGATCCGAATCCGACGCAAATGCATTGGTCGAATAACTATCACATTTTGGAAGGGGAATCGTTATCGCTTGCACTTCCCGGTGCGGGATTTGAGTTAGATCCGAATCTGGTTTCGCTGTTGGAGCAACGGTCGTCGAAGAACGTTCGCGATTGCTTCGAGAAATTGTCGATTAAAGACCAACGTCTCAAGCTCTCCAAACTGGAACCGGGAGACTACCAGTTACTGATTCGAAGCGACCAGTTGGAGGCCAGTAGCCGCAGAGTGACCATCCGCGTTACCAAAGGAAGCGCGGCCGCGAATACGCTTGTTGGTAAGCACCGGGTGTTGCAGAGCCACAGGCCGAGTCAGCCGTTTGCTGCTGCCGCGGCAATCGCCAAGGACAAACTGACGATTGCTGTTGCCGATGCGACTGAGTCGACGCGGGTGCATGTGTTCCCGGTTCGCTATCAAGAGGCTTTTGATCCCTACTCGGATCTTAGCTCAATTCGTCGGCCGGAGCCTTGGTTGCGTTCGACTGCCATCCGCAAGTCTGCTTACATGGCCGGCCGTACGATTGGTGAAGAGTACCAGTACATTCTTAATCGTCGTTACGCTCCTCGGTTCCCAGGTAACATGCTTGAGCGGCCTTCGTTGTTGATGAACCCTTGGGCGGTTCAAGAGACGGAAAACTCAGCACTTGCTGCTGCTGGTGGGGAGGCCCCGATGGAGGCGGGGGTTGCAAGGGATGAAATGGGTAAACGCTCGGGAAGGCATCGTGGTAAATCCGACGGTTCTGACAGCAGTTACGCCAACCTTGATTTTCTTGGCGGCGGGCAAGACGCAATTTTGAACTTGCAACCCAACGACAAAGGCCAGATTGAGTTGACCAGCAAGCAGATCGGCAACGCTCAAGCGGTTCGTATTGTGGTGGTTGATTTGTTTTCGGTTTCTCAAACTCAGATCATGCGGCAGCTTCAACCTTTGAAAGTGGTTGACCAGCGTTTAGCCGATGCGCTCGACCCGGGCAAGCATTATCAACAGTCGCGTCAAATCGAAATCCTTGAGAAAGGCGACACGTTGTTGATCGAGGACATCCTGTCGGCTCAGTTTCAGCAATACGACGAATTGTCGGATGTTTACGGGCTGTATCAAGGCCTCGGGACGGACGGGGGCAAGCTTGGCAAGTTTCGATTCGTGCTGGAGTGGAATGAGAAAACGCTCGACCAAAAGAAAGAGTTGTATTCGAAGTACGCTTGCCACGAGCTGAACTTTTTCATTTACAAAAAGGACCAAGCGTTTTTCAAAAGCGTTGTTCGCAAACACATCCTTAATAAGCGAGAACGAACTTTCTTGGACCAGTGGTTGCTAGAAGAAGATCTTTCAGCGTGGCTTGAACCGTGGCGTTTGCAGCGGCTAAACGTCGTTGAAAAGATTTTGCTTTCGCAGCGTGTCGATGCACGACGCAAGGATTTGTCTCGGCATGTTGGCGAGTTGTACGACTTGACGCCGACTCCGCGTAGTCGCTATGACGAGCTATATCGGTTTTCGTTGATGTCGCGCAAGATGGACGAATCCAGTATCAGCTCCGTGGACATGACTCGTGGCCTAAGACGGTCAAAATTTCCCGGACTGTCACTGTCGGACCGTGACGATGACATGGATGGCGTCGACATGGAAAACGATGGAGAGGATTTTAAGAAGAGCTTTGGTGGGCGCGGCGGTGCCCCTGCGAGTGCCGCCCCTGTGCCTAAA
>CAZKTR010000306.1:0-1348 GCA_964555525.1 uncultured Pirellulaceae bacterium | reverse complement strand
AATTATTACGAACTCCTCCCTGAGGCTCAAAATGCGAATTTGGTAAAGGTTAATCAGTTTTGGAAAGACTACGCCAACCACGACGGCGGTACATTCGCCTCGCAGTGGTTCGCCGAAGCGAATTCTAATTTCACGGAGATGATGTTCGCACTGGCAGTGATTGACTTGCCGCTTAGCGATGTTGAAGAAAACGTTGAAGTGGCTGATGGGCAGTTAACCATTACGGCCAACGGTCCGATGATCGTGTTGCATCAGCAAAATCGCGAAGTCGAATTTGTTCGCGAAGCAACGACGGTTTTGGTCAGCGAGAACTTCTTTCAAACCAACGACCGCTATCGCCATGAAGACGGCGTTCGCTACGATAAATTCGTCGCCGGTGAATTCCTAGAGAATGTCTTGTACGGATCCGAAGTCGTGATCACCAATCCGACCTCGACTCCAATGGCGGTTGAGTTGCTAATTCAAATCCCACAAGGCGCGATGCCTGTGAGTGGCTCACAGCAAACTCGGTCGATTTCAATGCAATTGAATGCCTTTAGCACGCAAAAATTTGAATATGCGTTCTATTTCCCCGCCGCGGGCGAGTTCACTCACTATCCGGCTCATGTCTCCAGTGACCAAAAGATTCTTGCGGTCGCCGGTGATCGTAATTTCAAAGTGGTTGATAAGCCAGAGTCGTTTGACAAGACGTCATGGGAGTGGGTTTCACAAAACGGTACCGATGATCAGGTCATTGAGTTTCTCAAAAAGGAAAACATTCAGCGGCTGAACGTGGCCGAGATTGCTTTCCGGATGCGGGACAAAGCGTTTTTTAAACTGACGACTGATACTCTTCGTTCCCGTTGTAAATTCGACCATTTGCTGTGGTCTTACAGCGTTCAGCATAACGATGCTCAGGCGATTCGCGAGTTTCTCGATCATACCGATCAGCTCACGTCGCGATGCGGGATGGCGCTGGATTGCGAATTGCTAACGGTCGATCCATTCTTGCGAAATTGGTATCAGCAACGAGAGTTCACGCCACTGGTCAACGCCAGAACGCACCAACTGGGGGCCAACCGCAAGATCTTGAACGCTCGAATTCACCAGCAGTATGAAAAGCTGATGCAAATTTTGGGGCACCGCGGGCAACTGGATAGTGACAATCACTTGGTGGTGACTTATTACTTGTTGCTGCAAGATCGAATCGAGCAGGCGATGGAACACTTTGAGAAAGTTGAATCGAAGGACATCGTTGGCAGCATGCCTTACGCCTACTGCGATGCCTATTTGGATCTGTACCGTGAAAAGCCCGGTCGAGCGTTGAAGAAGGCTCAGAAGTGGGTTGATTATCCCGTCGATCGTTGGC
>CAZKTR010000305.1:0-4518 GCA_964555525.1 uncultured Pirellulaceae bacterium | reverse complement strand
CGCAACCAGCCGATCAATTTTTCGGATCATCGCCAGTACGCAGACATTGGCAAGCAGCTGCGCGACCAAATGCATCCAGCGCAGGAGGAATCGCGCGTGCCCGTCCACTCCAAGCTAAAAAAGAACGCACGACGCAATACATCGAAGTTGCCGGTCGTTGATAGATGATTCGGTGGTAGCCGATGTCGCCAGACTTCGGGCGAATTGCCGGGGCTCTTGTACTCTGGCGAGCTTGTCGCTTTATTCAATTTGAAAATAATAACGTGAGCCGTTTTGCTAGCGCCAAAACGGCTAATAAAACAGCCTCTGGCCAGTCCAGCTACGACCTAGTCATCCAGCGGATGTTTTTTGACGGGTTCTGAAGAGGTCGTTTCTGGGATTTCCACTGGTTCGCCGTCGATAAAGTCGGGTGGCCCAGTGACCACAGTCGTTCCGGCCAGTAAGTCGCCCAAGCGACGTGAATCGGGGCGAATGCTGGCGGTCGCTAGTTCTACGATTGAAAAAAACGGAATCAGAAACGGTAAATTTCTGAGGATCGATCGGCTAGCTGGTGCCGGTTTACCCGTTTTTAAATCGACGACTCGACAACCAGTAAAATGCTTTCCTAGGCTTCGTCCGCCAGCACAGTCTTTAAACAGGGCGTAGACGAACTGGAGGATGATCGTCAACCAAAAAGTCGCCCATAGTAGATTGTTTAAGTCGTCGCTGACTGCAACGCCACTGGAATTTAGTCGCATTGCCAAAGTCGAAATAACCAAAAAGATCCCAAGAACGAACGGCATGAAGTCGATTAGAAATCCCCATTCTCGTTGCCTTAAGATTTTGACATTCAACTTTGGTGATGGAGGCACATTCCAAGAAGGACCCATGGGTAGAAGAGAGCTCGTTTGTGTGGCATCAACGTCGTTCTGGAAATCGGACTGGTCGTAGCGATGGGATCTGTCATCACTTTGTTGATTGCCTGGTTGAGACAACCGCGTGTTTGGCTTTGCTATTGCAAGAAAAACGGCATAGCTCAGCAAGAAGCAACTACCTATGGAACGACAAAGCCAAGCGATGCTCGCCACTATCTGATAAATCCTTAGATAATTCGAATTCGAGAACCTATTCGTGTGCAAACTAGCATGCAGATTTAATAGTAAATCAATCACCTGTGGGAGGATGAATCCGGTGAAAACGAAGGCCGCCATCAAAAACTTTCCGCGTTGGCGTTGCCAAGAAAGAACAAATACGAAAGTTGCGATGCTCAGCAGTAGACTGAAGGCAGTAGAAAGGCAATAAAAAATATTCATTGGTGTGTTGTAGCAGGTCGGCGATGGACATACCAATGGATTTCAAAGACCGCGAATTGGATTGAGCGACTGATATATCTCCTAAGGACAGTCGCTTTTGGATTGTCCTTGTGCTCGGCGCAGCTATGCCGTGTTTTACCTGCATTTTTGCTCTATTTTAACCCGTTAAGTCGGGGTAACCCGCGCGGCCAATTGCAAGACCCCAATCTTGGCTGTTTTCGGCAAAAAAAATTTCTGCTCGGTAAAAACCGATGTCGATAAACAAAAAAAAAATCCCGGTGGACATTTGGCTGGAATCTGGTTTTTCTGAAGCTAGAATCTGCTCCCGCTCACTTTCGAACGTTGTTTGAAAGCCGGTACTTTATAGCCCGTGTTTAACCCCATGCGTGCCGATGGCCACTGGTCACGAACGATTCTTAAAGATGACGGCGGCAGCTCCAACCGTTTTGCCTTCGTTGTTGCAGTGTGATTTTGGAAACCTCGAACGCGAGGTTGAACGCTTGGAAGAAGCTGGTGTTGCTGGCTTGCATTTGGACGTGATGGACGGCGTTTTTGTGCCGAACTTTACTTACGGCATTACGATCGTGGCCGCATTGCGGAAGCTCACCGACCTGCCGTTGGACGTGCACCTGATGATGGTGAGTCCTGAAAAATACGTCGACCAGTTTTGTGAAGCTGGGGCCGATGTGCTAACCGTTCACGCGGAAGCGGTGGATGATTTGCCGACTGTAATGGAACAGATCAAAAAGCATCAAGTGGCTACGGGCGTGGCCGTCAATCCGGCGACACCTGTTTCGAAACTCGCGCCGGCGTTGCCGCTGGCGGATCTGGCGTTGGTGATGAGCGTCAACGCTGGCTTTGGTGGGCAGAGCTTTATGCCGGAAGTGCTAACTAAGTACGAACAAATCCGCCAACTGCCTGGTGGCGATTCCGTCACGCTGGAAATTGATGGCGGGATCAACGAAGGCACGATCGAACAGGCGACCGACGCAGGGGCTCAGCTGTTAGTTGCTGGCAGTGCAATTTTTAAACACGATGATTACACCATGGCTATCGAGAAGTTGATGAGTCAGATTAAGGTTAAGGGGTGATCCGATGATTGGAACATTGATAAAACCAAGACTTCGTTCGCGGATCTTATTTGTCCCGAGGGCCTTAACAGAACTGGACGAACAAAATCGTATCTGTGGATCGTTGGATTCACCGCTGAGCGAAGCGGGGATCGAGCAAGTGAAAGAGTGGGCCAAGAGCCTTGAAGGGGTGGCGTTCGATAGCATTTTGGCAGCCGCTGGCGAAGCTGATAAGCAAACCGCTGAGATCATTTTGGGCAAACGTCGAGCTAAAATTCGGGTGGAGAGTTCTTGGCAGAATCTTGATCACGGACTGTGGCAAGGCAAGTGCATTGAAAGCCTCAAGGAAACCTGCAATAAATATTATCGCCAGTGGCAAGAGAACTCAGATACGGTTGCTCCGCCCAACGGTGAAACTACAACCGATGTGCTTGCTCGTGTGAAGGCGGCGTTTGCAAAGCACTTAAAAAAGCGAGCTGGCGAGGTGTTTGTGATCGTCGCTCCTCAGCCATTGCTGGGCGTGCTGAGACAGTTGGCCGAAGAGGCCGAAGCAACGGTGGATTGTTGCGATTGGTAGGGCGGGACGTCGGGTGCGTGAGATCAACTAGAAAGCCCTCTGTTCTCGAGAATTCGGACGAACTCGCTTTGCAATTTTATCAGGGTGAGTAATGCAGACCCGTCGTTTGTAAAACGCCAGTTGAGCCTTTGCTACCTGCGTGACCACTACTGAGCCGCCGGGCGATAGCCCACGGTTTTCGGATTATCGTGGAAAAACCGTGGGCTATCGCCCGGCGGCTCAATTTTCTGGCTTACGCCAACTAACCAATCGCGTTTAACGCTTCGACGGCTTGGAGGACTTCGTCATCGGTCGTGCATAGGTGAGGAGCGAATCTTAGGTAGCCATCTCGCGGGGTCAGGATGATGTTTTGCTCCTCTAGCGTTTCGCAGATTTGTTTGGCCGTAGCGACTTTCGGGATGAGCGACAGTAGGCCTGAGCGATGTTCAGGGACGTGAACGACCGGTTGGTACTTGTCGTAATTTAAGTTCTCAATCGCTAACTCTTGCAAGGCAAAGTTGTTGTCGCGGATGGCTTCCATCGTGTGGGGTAAGAAAATCGTTTCGAGTCCAACCGATAATCCATCCAGCAACGAGTAGCTAACGGTCGAGTACTCAAACTTTTTGCCGTTTTTAAAAGGTGCCCAGGTGTGGTCGAGGTATTCGGTTTCTTGTTTCATGTGGTCCGCACCGGTCATCGTGATCGCGATTTTGTCACGAAATTCGGGGCTGGTGTACATGACGCCCGATCCGACAGGGCCGAGCATCCACTTCCATCCCGCTGACGCGACGCAGGCGATGCCGTATTCCTCTGGATAGATGGGCAGGCAGCCGAGTCCTTGCGCGGCGTCGACGACCAAGTCGATATTTTTTGATTTGCAAAAGTCGCCCAGTTGTTTGAGGTTTGCTGCGAAGCCGCTGGTGAACTGGACGTGGCTAATCGCGACGATTCGAGTCCGATCGGTGACGACGGATTCGAGTTCTTCGAACGACCAACCACGAGCGAATTTGGCGTCGATGGGCGCGGTGTAGGGGCGGTCTTCTTGTTGGATGCCAGTGTCGGACAGCTGAATTAGTTCTACGCCGCGGTTGGTTTGTAGCTTCCAAGGGTAGTGATTGGCGGGGTACTCGTTGATGTAGCTAACGATTTGGTCGCCGGGCTGGAAGGGGTAGCCGTTGGCGATCATGCTGATTGCTTCGGAGGTGTTGGTCACCATCGAAATGTTGTCGGGGTCGGTTTTCAGCAGTTGCCCGAAGTTTAAGTGAAAACGATTGGCGATGTGTTCGTCGCCCACATATTCGGGCAGCATGCCGCGGCCGACTTGGCGTTGGCGATTGGTAAAGTGAATGACGCGGTCGGCAGCAGGCGAGTTTAATGGTGACACACTGCAGTAAGCCAAGAAGTTAATGTTCTGCTTGTGCGGAAAATGGCTTAGGTCGACGTTCAGTTTTGTAGTGGTCATTGCAAAAGCGGAAAAAATGAAAACGGGTTGAGGGGCGTTTGATTAGGTACGTTTGTAACCCGTGGGTAAGTTTTGTAACACGGGCATTGTAGTTTTCTTTGGACAACTGTTCTATGGCGGTGTTCTGCTAATTCGCGC
>CAZKTR010000304.1:0-4525 GCA_964555525.1 uncultured Pirellulaceae bacterium | reverse complement strand
GCTGCTGTCTGCATCAAACTTAAGGCTACTTGGCCGGTCTCTCGGCCTTGGGCAAGATCTTTTTCAGCAGATCGTCCGCTGAGAGAAACTCTTGATCCGGCCCCGCACTTCGCAGTAGCGCGAACCCTTTTTCGGGCTCGTAACGCAACGCTTGCCCCCATGGATCGCCGTACTTAACGACAATCATATTCCCTTCAATATCAGCCGGCAGTTGGCCCTCGTGCTGCCCCCGATATTCGACAAGATCATCATAGGCCTCCGCCAATAATACATTTGCTTCTTGAGTTTTGACCGCATTGATGCGAGCTTCCTTTTGCTTGGTGATCTTTGCAACCTGAGCCTGATGAGTATTGTAGGCAGCGATTCCGATAGTGGAAATCAGAGCAATCCCCAATAATGAAACCATCATTCCAACGACTGCCATCCCTTTGCCGCGACGTCGAAGCCCGATCAGACTCAGCAATAGCGCCAACGGTGATAGCAGGCCGAACGTCAGCAACGACACGAATGATAAACACATGCCGTTGAAACCCCACCAGTTGAAGTAGCGCTTTGGTGGTTTCGGAGGCTCATTGATATAAATGGTGCCATAGTGTTTCCGGTTTGACGCTCGCTGGTGGAAGGGGGTATGAAATGACATCTGAATTGCTCACGAAAATTGATATACAGCAAACCTTTTAAGCCCTGCCGAAACGGCAAACTGGACGGTTATTCGTGTCACAGAGGTCGAGATTTGAAAAAATTTGGAAAAAATTGATCGATGGCCACGCAAGGTGTTAGCAAGCAACGAGTGTTAGCGAGTCTGTTGCAGTGGGATTTGTAAAGAATTCCTTTGTTTTCGGACCTGTGAAGTATAAGATTTGGTTGAACGAGGACTCATGCTGAGTATCTGCCTGAACGGCGGTTTCTCGTCCGGGGCAAAGCAATAAAAATACATCCAGAGTTTTTTAACATGTCCCGAAACATTTCTGGATGCAGTCGCTTGCTTGAATTACTCGTTACCCCCTTGCTCTGCCTGTTGACGGTTGCCGTTGTTTACGTGGGTGTCGAAAGCGAAAGCCTAGCGCAGGTAAAAAATTCTGGCAACGATCTAAAGAAATTTCAAAAAGAACTTAAGAGGCGAGTGTCAAAAGAGCAGATGGCGCGTATAGCACTCATTAAGCAACGTAAGCAAAAACGAAAGAACAGTGACCAAGAGGCATACGATAAGAGAAGAAAAAAGTTGCTAAAGAAAGCATCTGACATCGATGGAGAGAATTTGGAGTGGCTCAAGGGGGAAATCATTCGCTACGGCATCCCCGAGTATCCAATCTTAGGTGTTCGTTCGGCTGATCATTTCTTTCTGCTGGTGCTGCATGCCGATCGCGACCCAAAGTTTCAGCTTAGTTGCTTGGATGTATTTGAGTCTGAAACTGCGAAGTGGCCAAAATCATATGCTGAAACGCTCGAGTTTAGACTAACGATCATTAATCCTGCTGTGCTAAAAGGGCGGGAGGAAATACCAGAGACTGAAACACCAGAGACAGAGGCACCAAAGACTGAAAAGCCAAAGACTCTCACGCCAAAGTAGCCACCGGAACTTCCAAAGGAACATTGTTGGCTCAAGTGAACGAAGCAAAGATATTCGTAACGAGCCAAGCCTCGGCAAACAGCTATCACTGTGTGCTATTACCTCAAAAACCCAATGCAATGCCCGAAACACAGGCTTGCGGTTTTGATTTTCACTTTCGCCAGTCGACCCTTCAGTGTTCTGTCAAACTTTTCCAACGGCAGTAATCATAGAGGCAATAACACTTGTAGCGGCCGATACTTGCCAAGGGAAGAATTCGTATTTGTAACACTGAACCCGCGACTTGAAGCAGTCTGAACCCTTAATTCTCTTGCAAGGAAGCAAGTTATGTTGAAATCAATCACTGGCGCTGTCGCCGCGGGAATTTTTGGATCGTTGATTCTGTCGACGTCGGTCTCAGCCCAAAGTGGCACCAGAATAACGCTCAGTGATTCACCGCAAGCCTCACAAACTACTCAGTCCATCGTCGATACACCCCCGATTATTCAAGCACCCTCACAGCCGGCAATCGACTCCATGCCTCAGCTAGAAATGAGGGTTCCAACTGCTGAGTGCAATCGCTGTGAAGCTGCGACGGTTCAGAGTTTTGACACCTGCGAAACACAGCCACCCAAGAAAAAATGCGGCTGCTCTTTGTGCAAAAAGAAAAAAACTGGCAAGCCAAGCCCTTGTGCTGGAAGCCATAAGACATTGTTCTACGCCAATGACTTCAGTTACCTCGGCGATAAAGACAACACTGCTAATTGCTTGGGCGACTGCTTCAAAGACCGCAAGGTCGGCAATTGTGGCAAACTAAGCCTCGGCGGACAAATGCGTTGGCGCTACCACAGCGAACGGGGCATGGGCCAGCAAGCTGGCTTTACGCGATTCCAAGACACCGAGAACCATTTCGGCTTGGGACGTTTGCGTCTGTACGCGGACTGGAAAGTCAACAACAACATTCGCTTTTTCGCCGAAGGCATTTACGCGGATGTACTTCGTGGAAACGACGAATACATCGAACGTGCTATCGACTCCAACCGCGGCGACTTCTTGAATTTGTTTGCTGACATCAATCTCGACGACAGAACCACGGTACGCTTGGGTCGCCAAGAACTTCTCTTTGGTAATCAGCGTTTGATATCCCCACTGGATTGGTCGAACACTCGCCGTCGCTTCGATGGTGTCCGTACGATGTCAAAGTTTGACAAGTTCAAACTGGACACCTTCTATACCCAATTCGTTCCGGTACAACCAACAGATTTCGACACTCCCAACGAAGATCTTCATTTCTGGGGTGCCTACGCGACGCTAACCGAACTAGAAAACAAAACGATTGACTTATATTACATTGGATTAAACAACAATACTGGCCCCGATGGTTTCGAAGCGGTTCACACCTTCGGATCTCGCCTACAAGGAAATACCGCAAGCAAGCTGCTTTACGAGTTCGAAGGCTCGGTTCAAAACGGCAGTCGCGATGTCACTGATCAAAGCCTAACTGCCTGGGCTTTGACTGGCGGTGTCGGATACCAGTTTGTCGAGCGTAACTGGAAGCCAACATTGTGGTTCTTCTACGACTACGCAACTGGCGACGATCCAACCAGTGGAACCTTCACCCGGTTTAACGACCTGTTTCCACTTGGTCACAAGTACCTTGGCTTCATCGATGCCGTTCAACGTCGTAATGTCGCGTCGCCAAACGTGCGCTTGACGATGGCTCCGACCCAAAAATTGAATCTATTGCTGTGGTACTACAATTTCCAAGCAGACAACCCAAACGACACAATCTTGTCACTCGGCGGAACTCCTGCCCAAGACACATCTTCGTCTGATTTCGGTAACGAGCTGGATTTTATCGCGACCTATAAGGTCAATGCTCGCAACACTGCCTTGGTGGGGTACTCGCACTTCTGGCGAGGCGACCGCATCATCGGTGATACCGATGCCGACTTCTTGTACCTACAATGGACAACTAACTTTTAAATCAATCGGATACCTCCGAAGATCGAAACTCGCCTAGCAATCTCGTGGTTGCTGGCGAGTTTTCTGAAGGAAGGTACTTGTTGACTTAGCCAATCTTGGCAAGCCAAGATTAACTAGCAATTGGAATCGCAGCGTCGTAAACGACTTGCTCGGTCAAAGCCGGAACTGGAACAGCAGACTCTTCGGTCCAATGCTCCACGGTAGGCATCTTATTCGAGAGCCGGCAGTAAACTTCGACAGTCTGTCGAATGACTTCTCGCTCATCAAATTTCGCTTCGGCCAACTCGCGACTGGCTTCCCCCATTCGCTCACGAAGATCCTCATCCTCGATCAGCTTCGCTATGGCGTCGGCGAGCATCAATGGGTTATGTGACTCAACCAAGAATCCGTTGACCGAATCTTGGACAACGTTTCGGCAACCTGGTACATCGGTTGTCACAAGTGGACGACCAACGGCCATCGCCTCCAAGAGCGATCTTGGGGTACCTTCGCGGTAGCTAGGCAAAACGACAATGTCCGCAGCGGCTAGTTTGCCTCGAACGTCGTCCAGTCTGCCCGACCAGTCAACCAACCCCTCTTGCTTCCACTGATCTAAATCGTCAACAGTCACACTCGAACGGTTGCCCGGATCAAAGTCACCGCACATGTGCATTTCGAACGGCACGTTTTGACTTCGCATTTCTCGAACTGAATCCATCAATTCGAATACGCCTTTTTCTTTTAAAAACCGGCCGACAAACAGAACATTGACGGGTAAATCTGAATACTTATTTTGCTTGGGCTGTTGAGCAAACCGCTCTAAATCGACACCAGAACCGTTGGTAACTATCGCATTGCCTTTGACCATAGGAGCGAACGATTTTAGCAATTTGAGATCGTCTTGGTTTTGAAGAATCGTGGCGTTGCGTTTGCCCGAAACCGCCCATCCGTACCAACGCATCGCAACCCAACGGGCCATTCGCTTGAGGATACCCTTTTTAGGCGAAACGA
>CAZKTR010000303.1:0-4542 GCA_964555525.1 uncultured Pirellulaceae bacterium | reverse complement strand
AGGCTGGGGACTGGAGGGGCGCGGGATGCGGGCCACGCGTCTGCCGTCTCGTCGTTAAGTTAAACTCTGGCGAGCCCAGTTGCCGCGGTGACTTTTAGCGATTGTGGATCCGGCCGAACACCGTCAAGATTTTTCCGTCAGTATAGAACGGAGCGATCGTGCCCGAATTTAGTTTTAACTTTTTTTGGTTGAAAGTACGTGGACGTTTGTAAAAACAAAGGAGTTGGCTGCCGGGGCGCATTTGGCCAGCCTCAGGTGAATATTCGACTTTAATGATGGCTTGATCTTCGTTGATGGTCATCAAAACAGAATCTCGGTTCTCGGTAATGTCAAACCCAGCCGAGTAAACTTCCGATATAAAGGGAATAAAGGTGTTGGCAGTGTTGGGCCTTCTGGCTGACAGTTTATCGACGGCAATCGCGTTTAGCTGGTTGATCTTTTCCGGCGATGTCTTATTTACATCGCGGATGCTATTTGAGATCGATCGTTGCCAGCGTTTGATGTGATCACTAAGGATACTTAACGTCACCGACTCAGATTCGTCGTCTTGCCGGTCTTGGACGAATTTGTAAACCGTACTGAAACGCCGGGAGAACTTTTGTAGTTGAAGGTATTGGTCTTTGTCTGCGGGAATCCAGCCAAAGCTCTCGCAGGCCACGCCGGCTCGATTCATTAATTGGCTGGGGCGAGCCATCAAGTGATCAGGTGAAAGTAAGTCAACCGTTGCGTCGACGACTTTGAGTTTGCCACCGTCGGCACTGGAGGCCGCTGCTTTAGCGATCAAGGCTTTCGTTTGGTCCACCATTATAAAGTAGGCGAACTGCTTTGTAGAAAACGCGTAAGTCGCCACAAGTTTGCCCGTTCGCGTTAACACGGGTGTTCCGATAATTGGTTGAGCTTTCTTGGAGGTGACAACCCAATTCGCCAAAGGGTCGTCAATGCCAAGAGCCTTTGCTTTGTCACGAGCTTCGGTTTCCAGTTCTCCAAATTCCTGACGACCGTGTACTTTGATTTCTTCACAGCCGTAAGGGTTGGTGGGCGAGGGTGGCGCCGCTTGAACCAAATACATGCCTGGGACGATGTCCAGACGAGTCGCAAATTCAAGCGTATCCAAGGCGACGACGAATCGAGAGTTAAGTTCGATCAACGTTTGGTCTCGTTTGGGTTGAACGCTTGCAATGCCCTTAGAAAGGTCGGTCAACAGGGAGCTTTCGGTGCCCTCTTTTTTTGCATCGATGTGAGCGTAGTAGTCGTCGATATCGCGAGCAGAGGCAGTTGCCATAACGTCTGGCCATTTGCTGACTAGCTGATTACTAGTCAAAGCCCAACCTCGCGAGTCAACGATCGTGCTCACTGACGGTGAGGTCCCTAAATCAGTCCGAACTTCTAATGAAATCAATCGAGGACGAATGCGTTGCCATACCGTTTGCAACTCTTTAATTTGAAAGTATTCAAATTCGCGTTTGGGTAAAGCGTCGGCCGAGACTCGTGGTAGCTCGATCGGTAGATCGTCTTCGTCGGGGTCATCAGGTTCTGTCGTGTCGTGTTCTGGTCGACCTTCAGCCAAATCTTTCCACGGAGGATTCGAAAGGTTTTCGCCCAAGTTGGGCGGATCGATTGGCTCCTTTTCAGACGCGGGAGCGTTTGTGTTGTTGGCGACTGGTTCGACCGGCGGTGTGTAGTTTAGCTGGCGGTAGAGGAAGTATCCTAAAACGGCTATCACGATCGAAAGAACTACAACCGAAGTGATTGCTCTAGAGGTTTGTTGCCGAGCTTTCTGCCTTTTGCGAGCTTGGATCAGGGTCATCTTCGATGCCGAGTTTTCCCCAACGTCGATTGTCTCAGAGGGCTGACTGGGCAATGCTTCGGTTGAATGTTGGTCGGTCGCAATCTTACTTTGGCTGGCGACGGGTTCTGTTTCACTGTCGCCTCGCTTTGGCTGGGAGGTCGTGGAAGAGGCGACTAGTTTTGATTCTTGTTTGCGATTTTGTTTGTTAGGCGGCGTAGAGTTTGTTGCAGTCGGCTTGCTGGTAGCGTGTTTCTTTAGTTTAGGTTTGGCGGGCTTGGCTTCAGCGAGCTCGGAAGTCTTCTTAGTCGACTGCGGCGTTGCCAAAAATTCTTGTGAGTATCGAAACTTGCGATCGCATTTTGGGCAACGAACGCCAGTTGTTGAGCTGACTTGCTTGACCCGAAAAACGGCCTCGCAGACCGGACACTCAATTCCCACCGACATTCAATTACTCAATCTCTAACAACTTGCAAAACTTGTATTTAGACGATCCTATTCTAGATCGGCGTTCGTATACGACAATCGTAAGCCAAACGGCGTTTGGCTGCCAACAACACGGATGTTCTTCTTTGGAGCCAGTAGTAAAGACGATGGCTTGCTAATCGGCTTACTAAGGTTTTTTTGTTACTTTCGGGCTTTTGCGGTTTGGATAGCAGGTCGTGCAGATCTCACAAACCCTACCATCACAACCACGAGCCGAGCAGTATTCACGACCGTAAAAAATAATTTGCAAATGCAATTTGTTCCACGACTCTTCAGGGAATAGCTTCTTCAGATCGGCTTCGGTTTGTTTTACGTTTTTACCGTTGGTTAGCCCCCACCGTTGGGCCAAGCGGTGAATGTGAGTGTCCACTGGAAACGCGGGCACGTCAAAGGCTTGGGCCATCACGACGCTGGCGGTTTTGTGCCCGACCCCCGGAAGCGTCTCAAGCGCCGCCATGTCTTGGGGGACTTTGCCGTTGTATTTTTCGACTAAAATCTGAGACAGTTTGGCGATGGCTTTGGACTTGGTCGGGGAGAGCCCGCAGGGGCGGATGATCTCCAAAACGTCTTCCACTGGAACGGTCGCCATTTTTTTGGCGGTGCGAGCGCGGCGGAAGAGTTTTGGAGTGACTTGGTTGACGCGTTCGTCAGTGCATTGAGCACTCAGCAAGACAGCAACCAATAAAGTGAATGGATTTGAGTGGTCCAGCGGAATCGGCGGATCCGGATAGAGCTCGGCCAGTCGTTGCATCACGAAAGCGGCTCGTTCGGCTTTTTTCATAGCGGTGGGTTTGCGTGTGGTTTTATTTACAGGGCGAAAAAGTTTCTGACCGAGGTTGCAGTTTTAAGACGCGGGGGTTTCTTCTTCGCTGGAGGCCGGTGTTTGGTTGTTGGCTGTTTCGTTCGTGTCGCTTGAAGATATTTCTGTGGTCGTTGCAGAAGTTTCTGTGGCTTCGAGCCACGGATTGTCCCAGTCGCAGCACTCTTTTAAGTACTCGGCGTAAACTGGAAACTCTTCGGATTTAGATTTTAGCCACTCTACGGTGTTGGCGATCAGTTCTTGTTCGCGCTCAAAGTTGATTTCGCCAGTCAACAGCTTGGTGCGAAGCAAAACAAAGTAAGTGTCTAGCACGTCGCAGCGGCAGTAGTTGTTGATTGCTTCCAGCTCGCCGTTGTCGTGCATGTTTTGAACCATGTGGCCCGCGACGCCCATCTTGCCTGGCCGGCCGATCAGGTTGGCCATCAAGTTTAAACCGCCGCTCAGTCGTGTCGTGCCGAAGTTCGTGATGACTTCTTGTAGATCAAAGTGCGAACCTTGGTTGTAGCGGTTTCGTTTTTGATCGTAGCTGCGTTCGTGAATGTTGAACCACTCAGGAATCGAGATGCCGTAACGAAAAGCAGACAGTTCCATCAACGGAATGTCAAAGGTTCGGCCGTTGAAGCTGACGAGCGTTGGTTTTTTATAAGCCTTCCAGCCGTCCCAAAAATGCTTCGTAATCACGTGCGGCCGAAACTCGGGCGAATCCAAAGTCACGATGTCGATCAGGTCCAGATCCTCACCGATCTTGATCACGGCCACCGAAACGGGAATGTGAAACGTGTAGGGAATAAATTCAGTACCGTACTGCTCCATTCGTTCGGCACAATAAACTTCGATGGCTTTTTTAGCGCTGTATTTTTCGTTGGGGTAGCGAACTTTGGCAATCAAATCGCCGTCGGCAATGCTTTCGATGTCAAACACGAGGTAGCGAACGGCGGGAGAAGACATAGAATGGCTCGATAACTCGATTTCGAATAAAACACTGTACGTACCGCGTACGTAATAATGGTATCGCACAAGCCGGCCTTTGAGAATCCATTGCTAACTAATTAGCTCTCAATCCAATTCGCTTTCAATTCATTTTTTGTCCAAAAACAAGAAGAGTCCATGAACCGAACCCGCCTGTTAGACCGCTTTTTGCAGTACGTAAAAATTGACACCACCGCCAGTGAGACCTCGGAAACTTACCCCAGTTCGCCGGGGCAGTTGGAGATCGGCAAGCTGTTGGTCCAACAGATGCAGGCGATGGGGATCGCCGATGCGGCTCAAGATGAATTTGGGATCGTGGTCGGTACGATACCCGGCAATGTTACCGCGCCGACGATCGCATTTAACTCGCATGTCGATACGGAACCTGGAACCACCGGTAAGAATGTCAAGCCGAATGTGATCGAGAATTTCGATGGCAACGATATCGTTCTTTCGGCGGATCCGACCAAGATCATCGCTG
>CAZKTR010000302.1:0-4552 GCA_964555525.1 uncultured Pirellulaceae bacterium | reverse complement strand
GAGGCCAAGATTGAATTTTAAAGGGATTTTCTTCGTGGCCGAAGTAGGCTGATGACGACGCTAGCAGGTTAGAGGGGCCGTAACTGGGCTCGCCAGAGTTCAGACCTTTATAAACCACATCCCGAAGGCGAACGACTCCGGCTGCGGCTAAGAACCGAAAATAGTGGAATCTGCCCTTGTCTTACAACTAAACTGGGGGTGAGATCATCAAGCTTACATCGGGTAGAATCAGCAACCGTCCTTTTAAGTGGAACCGTTGACCGTACGTGAACTGAACTATTGGAAACTTGCCAATCTGTCGACACTTCCAAAGCATGGCAACAAGGCAATTCAGGGAAAAAAATGCTCAACCGAAGACAAATACTTAATCGCCTGGCAGCAGCAGCCGCATTGGGAATTTCCAAGCCAACAATCGGGCTGCCTCAATTTACTGCGACAGGCACGACAGCCAAACGAGTTGTGTTTTTTCTACAGAACCATGGCTTGGCCCCAAAAACTTGTATTCCTGACGGCATGCAGACAAGCCAGTCGTTGGCAAAAGCAGTACTCCCTGAACCGATCAAGGCGCTTGAGCGGTTCAAAGAAAAGCTCCACATCATCAGCGGATTACATGGCCGTCACACAAGTCCTGCTCATAGCGCCTTCTTTGGCGCACTTGGCGGATATCGCGGAAGCGATGGTGTGCCACCCAGTGCCTCTACCATCGACTACGAACTAAGCAAGATCTTGCCCGAGACGCTACTGCCGCATCTTTGCATCGGCATGGACTCGCTGGAAAACATGACAACCAAGCCAACGATTGCGACGCTTTCGGCCAGTGGCGCTGGTGAACCGATTTTCATGCACTCCAATCCAAATCACCTTTACCAATTGCTATACGGTGGAATTTCAAAAGGTGAGATTCGAAAGGAACACGAAGCCCATTCCGACTTGTTAACGCGAATTGAAAGCCTAGCTGCCGCCAAAGGGCAATCGTTACCCACCGACGAACAGAAACGTTACCAGCAGTACGTGCAAGGTATCCGAGACGTAAACAGTCTACGTGTTCGGCTTGATGAAGTTTCGGACCGCCTCCGCAAGTTTGCCCCCACTGTCGATGACATGTACGCAAATCCTGAATTCGAAACAGACTGGCACGACCGCCTACTGGATCTTGGAATTTCGGCACTTACGTCAGGGATCACAAACACACTGACCATCGGCTCTGGACGCGGCGAAATTTTCGGCTCATGGAAAGGGTTGGGAATTGAGAAACAAGGTCACAACTTGGGACACATGGACCAGCACAACAACCCGATCTGGACTTCCATTCGGCAATACAACTGTGACATGCTGGTAAAAATCGTCGAAGCTTTGGAAAGTATTCCCGAAGGTAGCGGCACAATGATGGACAACACATTAATCGTTTACACCAGCAACAATGCTGACAAGCAACATACCCAAGGCGCCAACTGGCCCGTCATGTTGCTTGGTGATCTTGGTGGCGCTTTCAAAACCGGCTGCTTTACACAACTGGATGGCAAACGACCGATCAACGCGCTTTACACAAGTATCCTTCGAGCCGCGGGGCAGAATGTTGACAGCTTTAACATGAGTCAGGCTTTGGCGAGAAAGTTCGATAACGGTACGGGGCCTCTTGGAGAGGTTCTCGTATGAACCGCTTTCGCTTGCCGTTTGTTTATACTTGCCTAGCGATCGCTTGCTTGGCATTCGCTCGCCCAACACCGCCGGGTCAAACAAGCCCGCAGATCCAAACGGCGGAAGTAGAACAAGTCTACATTCCCGGTCAACCTATCGAGGAGGACTTCAAGAGCTTTGCGCAAACGTTCCTGAAGAACCATTGCATCGACTGTCACGATAGCGACTCTCCGGAAGCCGGCCTATCGTTGTCAGAATTGGAGCCGGTCGACGAAGTCAACATCGCGATCTGGAAAAGCGTTTGGGCTCAGGTCGCCTTGAAAGAAATGCCACCCGCTGATGCGGATCAACCGGAGATCGTTGAGCGACTCAAATTTGCCGACTGGATCGTGGGCGAGTTGGCCAAAGCACTGAAAGACAAAGGTGGCTTTCGCGATCACCTTGATCCAAACCGAGCCAATTTTATTGACCACGCATTGCTTTTCCGCCCACTCCCAAAAGACATTCAGCTTGTTCCCACTTCTTCTCCAGCGCGAATCTGGCGTGTGACTCCACAGGAACATATCACGCGCTTGAACGAGTTGATCAATAAAGAACCAGATTTCGACCCGCAGCGCCCCGGACTTCGTACTCAAGGCGACGTTGTGCCGACTAACCATGGCGGCGAACTCAAAATGTACTTTGGGACCGAACGCATTACTGATTGGCAAGGCGGAACGGTTGCCTACGCCACGGCCGTAAAAAGCCTACCCGCAGTTTTGTCTTCACAACGAAAACACGGGCTGGAAAACTATCCCGATTTTTACTCGGTCAACAGCGCTCAGTCGACACAGATTCTAGATGTCGCCGATGACATTATTCGCTACATGGCTGAAGGACCTTTGAGTATTGCGGCCCCCGAACAGATCACCGACGACTCGCGCACCTACGAGATGAAAGGGGATTTGCGCGGACTGCCATCCTCGCTAGTCTATAACACCAAACAGGTTCGACCGTTCAGCCCGATCATCGAGCTGATGCAAGGAGACGCGATTGACGAAGAAGTTCTGCGGGCGTCAGTGGATTTCCTGTTTGAGTCGTTGACGTTTCGGCCACCCAGCAGCGAAGAATCAGAGACCTATGTAGCGATCACTAAAAAGTCGATCCAACGGCTAGGAAAAAAGAAAGGAATCGTCCTTGGCTTGTCCTCAATTTTTCTGGACCGTGACGCGCTGTTTCGCCCCGAATTAGTCGAAAACGGGCAACCCGATCAACATGGCAGAGTGATGTTGCAAAACTGGGAACTGGGTCTTGCCGTCAATCACGCGCTGCGCTTCATCAAACCTGATGCGAAACTGCGCACGGCGATTCTCGAAGGCAAAATGCGAACACGAGCCGACGTTGACCGAGAGGTTCAGCGCATGTTGGCGGACAACACGATTCGCAAGCCCAGGATCCTGAGTTTTTTTCGTGACTATTTTGATTACGACTTGGGTGGCTACATTTGTAAAGATGAAAAAGCGCTGAAGAATTCTGGAGCAGATGGCATCACCCACTATCGCGCAATGTTTGCAGCAACGGCCAGCACTGACCGATTGGTCGAACTCATACTGGAAGAAGATGTCGAAGTTTTGATGCAGCTTTTAACGACTGACAAAGTCGTCGCATCCGAACAAGACAAGCTTTATTTCGGCACACAACTCAGCAAGCAACAACAAGAAGCGAAAGGACTAGACCCTCTGAAGTTGCTTGAGAAACGAAAAGCAGAACTAGCTGCAGCTGTTAAATTGGCTGAAAACGAGTTGGAAGAAGTGCTTGAAGCCCTCATGGATGCTCCCGACACGATAGCAAAACAAAAAGAAATCAATCGAGCAAAGAGAAAAGTCACGACCGCCGAAAAAGAGCTCAAATTAAACAAGCCAAAGGATTATACGGTCAAAAACGCCGAACTTTCTGGGCCCGAGATTTTTGCCCGCGTAAGCCGCCGCAGTTTTGGAATCGGCTCTATGAAACCTGAGCGTTTTTTGGCCACTGCTCCCGAAGGAGAACGACTTGGAATTTTGACCCACCCCAGTTGGTTGGTTTCACACTCTGATGCAATGGACAACCATGCCATCCACCGAGGGCGATGGATTCGCGAACGATTGCTTGGCGGAGGAATTCCAGACGTTCCGATTACGGTAGATGCGATGTTGCCTGATGAACCTCACAAAACGTTGCGCGAGCGAATGCGAGTCACGACCGATGCCTATTGCTGGACCTGCCACAAAAAGATGGATCCGTTAGGCCTGCCTTTTGAAATGTTCAATCATGCTGGAATGTACAGAACCACGGAACTTGAAAAACCGGTTGACACCAGCGGTGCGATCATTGATTCCGGAGACGAGGCACTGGATGGAAAAGTCGAAAATGCGATTGAAATGATTGCCAAATTGGCTCAAAGCCGAAGAGCAGAAGAAGTGTTCGTGCGACACGCGTTCCGATTCTGGATGGGCCGCAACGAAACATTGAACGATGCACCTGTTCTTCAAGCCGCCCATCGGGCTTACCGAGATAACGGCGGGAGCATGAACGCATTGATCAGGTCCTTACTGACGTCTGATGCTTTTCTTTACCGGACTCGCGAAAAGAAAGAAACCGCAAAGCAAAACTAGGTTTCGTCCCGGAACTTTCATAGTGGCTTTTTTCACTACAAACAGTGCGTTAGGCGCTACATTAAAACTCAAAGCAACAAATCGCCGGTTGATCGATTGTACTATTTTCAGGCGTGGCTAAAGTATGGGTTTTTGAAGTCAAGCCAGCTCTTTGCTGACGTCCTAGGGGAATTCCGTGAATTTGATCGCTGCCTGCGCTTTCGGACTTGAAGCGATCGTAAAACGCGAACTGATCGCGTTGGGATACGATGCCCGCGTTTTGACGCCTGGTCGAATCGGAT
>CAZKTR010000301.1:0-4586 GCA_964555525.1 uncultured Pirellulaceae bacterium | reverse complement strand
GCAGGATTTCCTGAGCCAGATCCTGAGTTTCCTCGCTGGTAAGTGTGTATGCGCGAGCGACTTTCATGACGGAAGCGCTATGCTGCTCCAGCCATTTCAGAAAAACCGAGTTTTGATCATCGTCGTGCATCGAGAGGCTCTTTCGCGCCCGCATTTTTCACCAACTTCGCGGCAGGATGTATGTGAAAACGTGGGCTACAGGTATTGGTACCTCGAACAGACGTCTACTTACAAGAATCGCCAGAATTATTTTGAAACGCACGCTGTCATCGATCGACGGCCTCTCGTTGGCGAATCAACCGGCGTCAACGGTTGATTTTGGACGTCGGCAAGCTAACGACTAAGATCTGCGAATCTTCGATTCTTAGGCTGGGCTAGGAAAACTGCCAGACCGTTGGTCCTTAAGCCTCGTTGGTTCTAAAGCCCCTTTAGACGGAAAGTCGCCTTCGGCTACGCGTACAATTCTAAATAACCCTGCAGCATCGAGTCGAACGGGAAGTTCTTGACGACATGGTCTTGGCCTTGCCGAGCCAAGCGATTTCCGGGTTCGGTCTGTTCGATCAAGTACTTGGTCCAGCGAGCAAATTCGTCTCGAGCGCCATAGTTGGTTGCGAATCCAGTGGTTTGGTGCTCAATGATGGGGTCGGTAGCTGGGCCAAATACACTGATGGCGGGGACGCCCATCGCCATGGCGGCCAAGAGCGGCCCGGGCAGCGGGTTTTGGAGGTGCGAGTGCCAGTAGAAATCAGCGGCCGCTACGTAAGATTCAGGTGACTCAGGCAGGCCCAAGAAATGAACGTGGTCACGAGCTTCGGTTTGTCCGGCGAATTTCTTCAACCGCGCATGTTGATTTCCGGTACCGATGATTGCGAAATGAAAGTCCTCGCGAATGCATGCCAACAGGTCTGTTGCCCAAACGAGGTCTTTTAAACGTGTGCGTGGCTCAAGGTCTGCGATGGTGATGGCGAGTCGAGCATCCTCTGGTAGGGACAATGACTGTCGGATCGATTTCCGAAGGTCACGGCGGCTGATCGCACCGCGGTCGATCATGGCGATTCGTTCTTCGGGTGAGTACAAGTCGCCAATTCGGATGCCGGTACGGATGATTCGTGTGTTTTCGGCGATCAATCCTTCATCGGCCAAGTCATCGGCAACTTCTTCGTGTGGAACGACCATGGTGTCGATTTGAGCGCTTAATTTTTCCTCCAGGAACGAGCGAACAAATTTTTTCTCTGGACGCAAGTTTAGCTCGGTTGCCATCAGGCGAACGTCTGGCAAGGTCGCGGTCAGTGGTATTTTTTGAGTCGCTAGTAACGTCAGCCAGATGGCTTCTGCGCACCAAGCATGGACGGTGTCGGGTTCGATGAGGCGAAACAATTTTCGTAATTCGCGGATTACGGTAAAGGCGTCGCGATGGGTGTGCAAAGGGGTGCGGTCGTCACCGTTAACAAAGAACACGCGGATGCCTGCATCGATCCAGCGATCGACGTTGCTGGTGCGTTGGCCCAAGACGGCAACGACGATGTCTTTTCCGGCGGCGGCAAGTTCAGATGCCAGTGGAAACAGCAATTGAGCCGGCCCCATTGGATAGAGGTGCTCGACAGTAAACAGGATGCGCTGGCTCACGGTAGTTTGGGCTTGGTTTAATTTTCGGAAAGAGATTTTGATAAAGGTCGTGGCGTATTGGGCGCCGAAACGTTATTTAGGTATTGGTTGGCGGTTTGTGAAATGTGGAAACGTTCGATAGCCCAGTCGGCCGCAGCTAACCCGACTTGGATACGTTCAATTGGATTTTGGATTGTTTGTACAATGACGTTGGCCAGATTTTCAGGATTGCCGGCTGCCGCGGTATTGGCTTGTCGGTTATTCGTCAAACCGAGTGCCGTTGCAGTTGGTTCAGTCACGATGGGGCACAAGTTGCTCATCATCGCTCGGGTCAGCATGGAGCACCCGAACGATCCTCGTAGCGGATGCAAGTAGGCATCGGCGGCACGAAAGACATCCTCGTAGCTATCAAACTGTCCGGGCATGATAATCGAATCGATCAATTTTTTGGAGGCGATTGCGTCCCAGACCTTCCGAGAGCTTGATCCTTGGCTGACGATCCATAGCTTTGCTGCCGGGATTTTTCGCAGTACGAGATTCCAAGCTTGGACTAGATCCAGCATGCCTTTGTCGCCATCCATCAACGCGCCGCAGACCAGCAGTGGTTGTTCTGGATTGATTGTCAGCATGCCGTGAGAGCTGCTGACGGCCTGCCGCGCCACCGCCTGGCTGGCAAATGCCTTAGCGGGTTGATCGGGTGGCAGGATGCCTTCGGGAACAATTGCTAGTTTCTGAGCGGGCAGTCCCGCGGTTAGCAGCAATTGGAACGTGCTCTCAGATTCAACTAAGACACGGTCGGCGATTTTGAGCAAGTTCGTTCGACGATTCTTCGTCGTGATTGAGCCCGCAAGCGATGTGAGGGCGTGGTCGTGTAGTCGCACGGTCAGCGGTGTTTTACCGGCCAATGATTTAGCGACGGAGACAAATTCGGAGAACGCGTTGAAGAAGATAAATCGGTCTATCGGGTTTTGGTTCAGGTAGCGCAGCAAGTTTTTTTGATATCGAAATCCGCCCCACGGCGCAGATGTTGAGCGATAGATTCGCTGGACGTTAAAATTCCGGAAGCGAAAAGCAGCCGGTAGTGAGGTGTTCCATCCCGGCGTGATGATCTCAACTTCGTGATCTTGTTTGGCAAGTGTTTGGGCAAGGTCGCTAAGTGCTAGTTCGTCACTGCCGGAGCAAGGCCAGAATCGGGGCGACATTATTGCCAGCTTCATTGGCTCCGCGGTGTCGGTGTTGGGCTGGGTGAACGTGCTCATTGGCGGAGGGAATTAACTGGCAAGTATCTTGCTTGCGATCGATCAAAGTCATGTTTTTTTTGCAACGTGATTGGAAAAAGCTGACTTCAACGGCAGTTAACTCAACTCCTTTTGTTAAGAATCAGTTGTTTCAATGTCCGCTGGTTCTAGTACGGCCAAGTAAGGCAAATTTCGATAGATGTCATTGTAGTCCAATCCGTATCCGACTACGAATTTATCCGGAATATCAAAGGCAATAAAATCGGGACGCCAGTCAACTTGCTGGCAACCAGTTTTTAATAGCAAGACGGCTGATCGAAGGCTACTCGGTTTATGCTCGTTAATCAGTTGGGTGACTTCTTGAAGCGTGTTTCCGGTATCGAAGATATCGTCGATCAACAGCACATCTTGCCCGGTGATGTCAAGCATCATTTCGGAGTTGATGGTTAGTTTGCCACGTTCGGTTCCTTCGTAGCTGCTGGTTTGTACGACGCCGACTCGCAATGGCATTTTTAGTTTTCGAATCAAGTCGGCCAGCAGTATGACGCTGCCAGTTAGTACCCCCACGATTGTAAGCGGTTGGTCGCCGTAGGTTTCATTGATTTGCCGCGCCATCTCTTGGACGCCGTCGTTCAATGCTTGTTCGTCGAGAAGAGTTTTCACTGGGCGTTCTTCGCACTTGAGCTGTATTTGTTGGCGATCTTGGAGACCGATTCTAACGCTTTGTAAGTTGGAATTACAGGGCTTACGGAGGAGAAAGTACAGCAGTCTTCTAAATGCAAAACGGCCAGTTGATCGAATCAACTGGCCGTGAGTTATCAAGCGATTGTTGTCGTTGTGGGGTTAGTCCCACCACCATTGACCGGCTTGGAGGCCTGATAGGTCAACGCTTTTTCGGACTTCGTTCAACTTGCCTTCTTTGTCGACAGTGATGTTGTCCGAGTTAAGAGCGATCTTGGCTTGGATGGAAACGCCACCGGCGATCGGTGACATGAACTTGTTGTTTTTCCAGTATGCGTTGGCGATTGGAGCAACTTGCGTGGCGGCTGAGTATTTTTCTACTGGGAACAGGTTCTCGTCGCCAAGTACGCCTAGTGACCAGTCCGCTTGGGTGTACAAGTCCATTTTTTGAATAAAGGCAGCGGTAATCGACATGTCGATCACGTTGCGTAGTTCAGCCCAAATCGGAGTCGCTTCGGCAAGCTTTGGGTAAGTTTTTGTGAAACTGCTGGTGAATGTTCGGCTGGCCTTGCTGGCTTTACCAGTGCCTTTACGTTTGCCATTTGCCGCGACAGTTTCGTCTTCACCGACAAGCTTAACACCTTCACCAGCAAGTTCCATTGCGGTGCGGTCGTCGTTGATCGTTACGCAATCATAGTCAGGTTGGAAGAACCAGCGCTGTAGGCTATTGCTGTTATTTGAAGGGTTGGCTTTGGCGACGAACGAAGTAATTCCTCGGACCGCAGGACGCTCAAGTTCTAAGCCGATCAGTTTCATACGGTAGTCCGCTTCAACCAAAACACGAGCGAAGTCGGTCTTGGGCGAGATCCCTTTTACTTTGACGGTTTGTGGACCAAGAGCTTCTTTGAAGGACTGCACGACTTGGTTTTCCATTCCAGGACCAAACTGGCCGGAGTTTTGCCACTGTTTTAATACTTGCTGTAGACGAACGATGCCTTCTTGAGTTGGGTCGATCGAGCAAGTGATCAAAGATGGTTTGTTTAAGTCAGGAGCAAAGGCTCG
>CAZKTR010000300.1:0-4587 GCA_964555525.1 uncultured Pirellulaceae bacterium | reverse complement strand
ACATCGTAAACCCCGGTGCTCAGACCGATACCTCCAGCCCGATTTATGGGATGCCTGTTTTGGAAGCTTGGAAAGCCAAGGACGTGATCGTGTTCAAACGGTCGATGGGTGCGGGCTATTCGGGCGCCGACAATCCGTTGTTCTATCTGGACAACACCCAGATGTTGCTCGGCGATGCGAAAGACAGTGCCGACGACATCCTGGCAAAGATGCGATCATGAGACGAAGTGTTGCGATTACGGGTGCCACGCCGGCGTTTGTGCGATGGGCGATTTGGCATCCGTGCGAGTTGCGGCCATTGGATCCCTATCGCTTTGCCGATCAAACCTTCCGCAAGCTACGAGGCGTGCGTGAGCTTTCGATTGCGAAGGCTGAAAACCGTTGCGACGACGATTTTTGTTTTCACCCCGAGGCATTTTCCGAAACTCAACCGGCAGCCGATCAAGTGCGTGGGTTTCAACGCGAAGAAATCGCGGCCGTTTTTGGCGGGGAAGAACCCGTGTTTACCAGTTGCTTAGGCTGTCCGGCCAATGCAATGGGCTCACAAATCGACGGCGTGGCGGCGGGTTGTTTTGGATTTATGTCGACGACTGATTTTGATTTGCAACGCGTGTTATCTGGGTACTCGCAACCGCAAGCGGCTGATTTTGATTTGGTTCAATGGGTGCAAACCGCAGCAGAGCAAGCGGGGTTGGAACTGGAGCTAGACAAATGGTTTGGGCCGGGGAAGATCACTTGGCATCGGTTGTGGAAACCAAAGATCTTGTCGGTGAAACAACTGGCTGTCATCGAAAAGATTTTCTCTGCAGTAATTAAATCAAACGATGGGGCAGTCGTCCCCAATCATGTTTTGGATTTCAGCAGAGCGGTAACAGCCTGCTTAACTCACAAGATGCCGTTGCATGTGGAATTGGTACCGTCTGGTTTTGCTGGCAACGAGACTTGGAAGTTAAACACGTCTTGTCCGGACTGTCACTGGGAGCCCGGGCAAGTAAAGAAGCTACAGAAGTGCGGTGGATGCGATCGGATCGGCGGCATGGCCGCCGGCCCAAAATTCCGAGTGTTAGGCTTACGGCCGTATTCAGTGTTGGCTGGCATCGTCGGTGATCAACGAGTCAGCGAAGCGCTAACGCAACTGCGTGGATAGTCGCCTTTCGCTCCGCGAAAGGCGACTATACTACGAAACCAAGCCCTTGGTGACCATCATGAACACGTCTTCTAAGTTCGGATCCTTGCGGCCAAAGTTGATCACCTCGACGTCGTTGGAGATCAATGCCTTAAGCAACTCCGATGGGTTCACATCCGCCTCGGCGAACTCAATCGAAATCTTATCGCCGTCGACTTCGACATCGCGAACGTTCGGGTCGCTGCGGACGATCGACAACCCTTTGTCGAAATTTTTGCCAAACCGAGCCTCGATCATCTGGTTGCCGCGGATTCGATTGTAAACTTCGTCCATCGGCCCGTGCATCAACAACTTACCTCGTTCGATGATCCCGATCGAAGTACAACAATCTGCCAGTTCGGTCAAAATGTGGCTGGAAATCAAAATTGTTTTCCCCATCCGACGAAGCTCTTTCAGCAGTTCTTTGACCTCGACGCGAGCCCGTGGGTCCAAGCCCGATGCGGGTTCGTCCAAAATCAAAACCGGCGGATCATGGACCAGTGTTTTGGCCAAACAAAGCCGTTGCTTCATACCTCGCGAGAGTCCGTTGACGTAGTCGTCGCGTTTGTACGTTAGGTCCAACAATTCCAGCACGTCGCGGATGACCTGTTTACGTTTGGTGCGGCCGATTTTATAGGCCACGGCGAAGAAATCCAAAAACTCCCAGACCTTCATCCCGTCGTATACGCCGAACGCGTCTGGCATGTATCCGATGCTACGGCGGACATCCATCGGTTTTTGCGAGATGCTAAATCCGTTGACCGAACCGTCGCCGCGTGTGGCGCGCAATAAAGTTGTCATGAAACGAATGCTGGTGCTCTTGCCGGCGCCGTTGGGGCCGATGAAGCCAAACATTTCGCCTTCGTTGATTTTTAAATCTAAGCACTCGACCGCAGTGAATTCACCATAGTCTTTGCCAAAACCGTTTAGTTCTATCATGGTCTATTCAAATACTTCCAAGATTTTATTTTTGTCTTCGACATCCAAATTCGATGAGACCTTTAGGTCTTTGAGCGCATTGGAGTCTCGGAGGATTGCCGGTAGGATAGGTCGACTCAGATGAGCCACCACCAAGGTTTGGCGATCGGTCTGTGTCGAGCTAGGGGTGATTTTAGTTTGGCCAAGTTTTTCGTCGGTGGACGCATACATCCGATATTCGCCCTTATTCAAAGCCAAGTTGTTGAACACGCAGTCAAACATCTTTCCCAACGAAACCGCATTGCTAGGGTTGAACTGCTCGTAAGCCGCAATGAAAACGTCTTTAGAAACTTCTGCTTCGTTGGATTCTTGGAGCCGTAGTACGAAATAATTCGAATACTGCGTCCATTTTGTTTGCAGCTCTGGCAGCTGTTCGAGGGATTCGATGGAGACGGATGGGGATTTGGCAAAGTTGTCCACCCAGAGTTTCAGCGCGTCGCGTTTGGGGTTGACCATCAACGGCAAACGTCGATAGTCGTCGAGTAGTTTTTGGGCGTCACCGAAGGTGATCTTAAGTTGCGAGTTTGGCGGAATCGATTCAAGCATCGCTAACTTGGCGCCCAGCGGTGTCGGTTCGTTTTGTTTTTTTTGCTTTGGGCGTTTTACTGGCTTGGTGCCAGCGGCGATCAATACGTTTTTAAACGTCAAGCTGGTGCCGTTGATCAAAGTCATCTCTCCCGAGTCATCGATCTTCAAACGGACCTTCCCACCGGCGTTGAATAAATGCTCGGCATGAATTAGTTCGGTGGTGTTGGACTGGATTTGCAAGCCGCTGAGCGTGTTTGCAGATGCTTTGTCTATCGACAGCGGCACTTGTTCGCTGGGGCTGTACTCTTTATTTCGATTTGACGGAAATGGTAACGCCATCGCTCCGTCGCCGTCGAGCTCCATGCGATATGCGGTCGACAAAGACGTGTACAACGCCGAGTACTCCGTTAGGTGTCCACGTTCGTATTCGGTGGGGATTTCCAACAGAGCGATTTGGGTGTTGCTACGTGAGAATCCGATGTCCAGTGAAGCCATGCGAATGACCACCACCGCTCCGACGATCGCGATGACCGGAGCAGCCACCCAAGCGTATTCGACCTTCCCCATGAGTCGGAAGATCGCCCAGTTGAGCGGGACCAGCACGAACAAGTAACCGGCCAATAGTTTCAAAATGAAATTGCCTGAGGGCGGCGTGATTCCGGCGGCGTCTTGTAGTGTCGCCCGAGCGGCGTTGGCGACAGCGTCGAAGTCACTCCAACCACCGATGCCCGATTGAGGGTCAAAGTCGTAGCCGCCGTAGTGCCAGCTGTCTTCCAAGTTGCGATCGCCCGTACGAGAGGTCGTTGTTTGGTAGTCAGAATAGCCATAATATGTTGAGGATTCGTCCTCATTATCGTTAGTGTCTCGCCCCAGTTGGTAGTCCCCCGAGCTTTCAAGGGCGGTTCCGGACGTGCTGAGGTCTCTGGAGAGGAAACGTAGGCTTGATTGAAGCATCGGTTCTCGCATCGGCGCAGTGTCGTTTAACCAGCGAAATCTTTTCTGGTCCCAAGCGGTGTATTCGTTCGTGGCCTCATAAAACCTTCTTGGCGGTCGTCGCAACAACACGTTGTTTAAAAAGCTGTCGAAACTACGCCACGATCGAACTGCCGGAGCAGATAACGAAAACGACGTCGCTACGATTCGTCCACGGCCGAGTTGTCGTTCGACGACCAAGTCGCCACTGCCTTTGATAAAGTTGGCTTCGGGGTGGGCTTGAAAATTGACTCCCAGCAAAGGTGTGTTTTTCAAAATCCGCAGGTCGCGAGTTTTTCCCTCGGCGTTTTTCTCGAGCAACGACCATTTTGAATTCAACGTCGCAAGGTCCTCACTGGTTAAGTTAACGGCCTTTTCCGATTGGGCGGGAAGGTATTGGCTAAGGAAGCTATTCTCTAAGCGTTGAACGCAATCGGGGCCGCTCAAAATCAACTGGCCACCGAAGTGAAGCCAGTCAATCATTGCGGTTTGCTGAGCGGGGTCCAGACGATCAGGATCGAGGTCGTCCCAAATTACATAAGCGATCGTTGTCCAATAGAGCGACTGGCGCGGAAGCGGGACTGGGAATTGAGGGTCCGACGGAATGATGACATAGGACGGTCGATAGGGTCGGTTGTCGGAGTTGGTGCCGGGCATCTGGATCGTTGGTGCCTTTTCAAGGTACTGGTAAGCATCTTGGCGGTTGGTCAGTAGGACCAAATGATGTTGGTCGGGCGACATCGATTTGATGCTGTTGATGTTCAGGAAATTAGTCGCGGTTCCATTGGAGCGGTAGAAGCCACAACGAACATTGGTCGACGAATAGGTTTCCTCGCGAAGTGGAATGAACAGCGAGGAGTCGAAGGTTTTCCATTTGCCTTTTGGCAATGCGGCCGGGCGAGTGACGATGGGCGTGTACTTGGTGCCTTCGACCGGAAGGAAAC
>CAZKTR010000299.1:0-4593 GCA_964555525.1 uncultured Pirellulaceae bacterium | reverse complement strand
CCGCTTTGACCAACGGTTGATCGTCGTAAGACGGGCCTTGGTAGTTTGCAAGTTGCGCCTCAAGTTCCAACATGTGAGCGTCAAATTGGTGCTCGCTGCCCGGGTAGTTTCTACGCAAATCTTCTAGCGTGTCGGCCGCCTCGAAGTTCATGTCTGCTTTCAAGAACGCTTTGGCTAACGACATCGCAGCATCGTCTGCCAATTGGCCGGTCGGATCGTCCATGCGGATTTGATGGAGGACGCGTCGAGCTTCATCGGCGAGCCCGGCTTTGGGACGCTTGGGGTCGTTGAGACTAATGCTGCTGTCGGTTTCTGAAAGTTGCAGCCAATACAACGCAATCGCGTAACGACGATTCTCCGCCAGGTCCATGTGTTTGGTGCCGGCGTACTCGCTGATCAGTTTTTCGAATGCGCGGCTGGATTGTACGTAGCGGTCGGCAAAGAAGTACGATTCGCCTTCGAAATACAACGCATCCTCTTCAACCGCCGATCCCGGCCAAGCCGCTCCGGCTAGGCGAAACTGGTTGGCTGCTCTGGTAAAGGTGGCTTGATGGAGATTGGCACTGGGGTCAGCATCAAGCTGAGCGATACCTTGCTTGTAAATCGCTTCGCCTTGGTCGTAATACTTCGTTGCTTGTTCGGGGCCTTTGCCGATCCCACCGCCAATACGAGTTTTCAATGTCGTGGCGATTTGGTCGGGCGCAAGATCGTCCAACAGCAGGCGATTGCCGTCGCGTGCGCCAAGCGGATCCAAGAATTCGTCCGAACTAATGGTGCGCTTTTTCGGTTGGCTCGCATCCAACCCCAAGATGGAACTGGCTTTTTTCTTCGCGTTGGTGAGTGACTGACATCCGCTGCTGATGGTGAGCAAGCACAATGTTAGGATACACAGAGTGACCTGGTGTTTCATTTTCGACGTCCTTGTCGGCAATAAAATTCAGTGGTTGGTTTGCGTGAGTCGCTTGTTAAGCGGTCACGATTTATAAAGTAGCTTTAAAGCTGTTTCATAAACGAATATAGTTTTGGCGGATAACCCAGCAGGTGCGTGATATAAAGTCTGATCAAATCACGTATCTCGCTCAAATCATCAGCCGATGATGGTTTCATTTTTATGGAAGTCCATGAACGCTCCCGACGCTCTTTGATCTGGTCAGCTCGATTCCAATTATCTGAGTTGGATTCTTGCTGACCGATCTGAGCACCGACCAAATCCAGTAGACTTTGAAAGCCTGCTGAACTGACTTGGACCACGTTCGGTTTTCCTCGCCTGCAAGTCTGACACAAAACGCCGCCCGCGTTGAGGCCAAAGTTGACTTCCGACAGCATCGTTTTTTCTCGCCCGCAACTAACGCAACGCGTGAGCATCGGGAGCTGGCCGAGCAAATCCAGTAGTGATAGTTCGAATTGGAGGAGCTGATGGTTCATTTCATTTTCAGAAAAATTGCCTTCGTCCAGCTGAACCAGCATTTCTTGGGTTAAATCGAACAATTCCGGGGCCCGATCGCCTTCGTCGGTCAGCGTTCGAATCAACTCAATGACGTAATATCCCGCGTAAAGCCGCTTTAAATCGGTCTCTCCGGCGCGGAAACGGCGCTCTAGCTTGGCTTCAGTCAGAATGCTCAAAGCAGACGGTTTGTTAATAAAAACAATCTGACAAACCGCTAGCACATCGATCGCGGCCGAAAATGGGCTCTTCGGACGTCGAGCTCCTTTGGCGATCGCCCCAATTCGCCCAAACTCGCGCGTCAGCAAATTGACGATGCAACTCGTTTCGCTGTACTCGGTCACCCGCAATACGATCGCTAAAGATTTTTCTGACGCCATGGAGACATTCTAAGCGTTGGTGCCTAAAAGCGTCGACCACGTATTTTGTTTGAAGACCAATCGGGACGAGTTCGTGAGGGGAATAAGCTTGGCCGGTCGGTCAATTTGCTTGTTTTTATGGTCCGAATACCAACAGAAGGTTGCGTTCGACTGGTCGCATTCGGTCGAGAGGATTAAGATTTACGGTTTGCTGGCAGCTAGAAGACTGTGACAGCCCAAGCCATTTCAAAAACCCCAAAAAAATAAGACGCAGGATATTGAGCCATGCTTTCTGACACCATTCAAGCAGCCCTAAACGTTCAGATCAACGAGGAACTTCATTCGGCGTATATTTACCTCGCGATGGCCGCCGAAAGCGATCGACTGGGTTTGCCCGGATTTAGTAACTGGTTCAAGCAGCAGTACAGCGAAGAGCTGGCTCATGCTGACCGGTTTTTCAACTACATCCTTGAGCGTGGTGGTGAAGTAAATCTAACCACCATCGAGGGTCCAAAGATTGCCGACGAAACTCCACTGGCTTTGTTTGAAAAGTCGTTGGCACACGAGCAACACATTACCGCATGTATTTTCAAATTGAAAGATTTGGCTCGGGCGGAATCCGATCATGCGACGGACAACTTCTTGGAGTGGTTTGTGGCCGAGCAAGTCGAAGAAGAATCGGCGACACGCAACGTTTTGGACCAGCTTAAGTTGGTTGACGGAAATCCGAGTGGTTTGTTCATGATTGATCGAGAACTGGGTGCACGAAAGTTCGATGCCACCGAAGAGTAATCCAAGCCCAGTAAGATGAATCTGAGCTGGCAATTTTTTTGCTTCAAAAAATAGTCTCTGAATGTCTCCCGCTAAATCCCCCACTCAACCCACGACTCAGCTACCGCGAAACCAGTTTTTGACGGGTGACGCGATTGAGGTCGCGAAGTCTTTGCCTGATGCCTGCATCGACACCGTGGTTACGAGTCCGCCTTACTATAAGCAGCGGGACTACGATTCTGATTTGCAGATCGGGCAAGAGAAATCTCCCGAAGCATACGTTCAACGCCTCAAAGATCTTTTCACCGAACTGCATCGAGTGGTAAAGCCCAGCGGAGCGGCTTGGGTGGTGATTGGCGACAAGTACGTCAAGGGCGAGTTGATGGGGATGCCGTGGCGGGTTTGCTTTGCGATCAAAGATGCCGGTTGGATTTTGCGGAGCGATTGCATTTGGCACAAACCTAACGCCATGCCCTCGGCTTGTAAGACGCGACCGACGACCGACCACGAGTACATTTTTTTCTTCAGTCGTTCAAAGGATTACTTTTACGACGCCGACAAAATTCGTGAGCCGCACGTAACATTTTCGGAAGGTTCGAAGATGAAGGGCGGTCGTAAACACTTTGGAAAACGCAACGGCACACCTGAAAAAGGCAAGAACTCGGGGGATTCCAACTTGCACGACGGGCGTTGGGACCAGGCGTTCCACCCCAAGGGCCGCAACAAGCGAACGGTATGGTCGATTTCGCTTTCGAAATGTCGCGAGGCGCACTTCGCGGTTTACCCGGAGTCGCTGGTCGAAACCTGCATCAAAGCGACTTGTCCTGAAGGCGGTGTGGTGTTGGATCCATTCTCGGGCGCCGGGACAACCGCTTGTACTGCGAAGAAATTGGGCTTCGATTTTCTAGCAATCGATTGCAACGAAGATTATCACAAGATCGCCAAGAAGCGGTTGGGTGAAGTCGAATAGTCGCCTTTCGCTCCGCGAAAGAAGCGCTCTCACAATCTCGGTTACGCCAACCACTTCTGTGCAGTGTGTTCCCAGTACCGCCTTTTGGCGGAATCTTCTAGAGACAACCTTGGTTGTTCATCGACCGGCTAAATTTGAGGGTGAGCCGCAGGGCGATAGCCCACGGTTCTTACACACAATAACCGTGGGCTATCGCCCTGCGGCTCATGGGGTAGTTCATTGCCAAATGATTCTGAGGGCCAACGGCCGTTAGGCGAACCTGCGTAACAAACGGCTGCAGCTATTCTAGACAATCTATGAACCGAGGCACAAATCCGCCTTGGCAACAGCCGGGAACTGGGATCAATAAATCACCCGTTTGATCAGGATCAATCTGCTTTTTCAATTCGGGATACCAATTCTTATGTTTCGATTTCACGAGCGCGGTATTGACCAAGACATGAACGCCCCCGCGTGTTTCCAAAAAAGTCGGTGTAGCCTCTCCAATGATCTCACGAGTGACGGAGATGGTTTTGGACAAGTCGTCTTTGCGATCGACATCGAACACGACAAACGTTTTTCGGCTAGGGGATTTGTGCAACTGCGTCATCGCTTCAGAATGCGGATTCAAATTTTGATGATCACGTTGTAGGGATTCAGTCAACGCAATGATCGTTTGAAACGAAGCTCTGACTGCACAGCGTGGGTTCACCGAAATGTACAATGCCAACGCATCGGATGGCACCGCGACCTCTTCAGCGATGTAAGCACCTTCTGCACACTCAAGCTGGCGGACTTTTTCCAGCATCCGGCCCTTGTCGGTCGCAAAACGTTTCAGATTGGCTTTGTCTGTTTTGACGACTTCGCTGTATTTCCGCCGCGCAAATAGAGACAAGTAGTACTTTTCGTTTTCTTGCAATTGCGGCAGCCAATCGATGAAGTTTCGAAAAGCGGCTTCGTCACGAACGATGGAGTAATTCATACGTCTTTCACCGGTTCAGCTATTCGACTGACATTTGCTACTTTTGCGGCGTCAAAGGCAACTTTGACTCCTCAGTTTGCACGTAGGA
>CAZKTR010000298.1:0-4603 GCA_964555525.1 uncultured Pirellulaceae bacterium | reverse complement strand
TCTTGTCGTCCGACTTGGATGTCGTGCTAGATTTCGATGCCGAACTTGACGCAATCTTTGAGTAAAGGTCCACGCTCTGGCGAGCGTAGCTACCGTCGCCAGACGGTGGATTGCAGCCCGGTTGGATACGGAGATAAGATCGTCAACATACCGGAGTGAGAGGTAGTGTTTTTTAAAGAACACTCCTCGTTTAACACCACCCCTTTGAATCGTCGAAATTAAATTCTTTGCGGCAAAGACGGACCACCAGGACTGCGTTTTAATCCGCGTCCATCGGTGTTCATCCGTGGTTTTTTTCTTTTCGCAGTAAACTATAAGGGGCTAAAGGAACCCATGATGAGCGACTCCGGCTGTCGTTTTGGTAAAAGCTTTTGACTTCCTTTTTTTAACCACGGATGGACACAGATAAACACGGATGCCGGAATTGTCATTCGCGTTTATTAGCGTCCATTCGCGGTTCAAAATTCAGTAATCAATGATGCTAACATAGCTTGGTAATGAAAAATGGTGGTGTTCACCGAGAAGCCTCCAGGTTAGTGTTCCGTTTCCTCGCTCGTTTCAATGCGGGTTGTTTTCTCAAACTCACCACCATCAAAATCAGCAACGCAATGATCAAACAAACTCCGTTGAGTGAAGTGAGCACGTTCCAAGTGATGCTCAGATTGTCGATTTGAAATAGCTCGCGAAATCGCAACGTTGCAGCGTAGTTGACCACGGGAACAGTCAACAAACCAATCAAAGCCCAACGCTCCCAATTTCGCAGCCAGTGGAACAACGGTTGACCGCCCATCAGCAATGCCAACCAAACGGGCAGGATCAACATCGCGTCGTAGGAGTGATGGTAGATCGATACTAGCAACGCTAGACAGATGATCGAGGCCGTCAAGCCAAAGCTCTCTTGGTTGGTTTCCTTGTCGCGAACGCGCCAGATCGACAGGCCGATTGGAATCAACGTGATCAGCATCGCCACTAGATATTGCATGCCCGACGGCTTCAGCTGATTGATTTTTGCCAACACACCCATCGCATCAAGACGCGTCCAAATGAAAACAGGTAATTCAGTCGGATCTTCATCAAACGCAGCCTGTCCTTGGCGTATGCCGTCGATCACCGCAGTAAGGCCAGAGCTGCTGGACAACCACCCGATTCCAGCAGCGGCAACCACCGCACACATTATCAAACCAATCGTTAACGCCTTAAAATCGCGCCGGAAGAACATCAGGATTGCCAGCGGAATAATGTAAGTCGGCTTTCCAGAGGCTAACAACATTCCAATCCCCGCTAGCCATGGCTTAGAACGACTGTAGTGAAGACTCATCAACGTCCCGATTACCAACTGAACGGTAAAGTAACCTGTGAACATCGTGATGTGTCCTGGCCGCGAGAGCATGACCAAGCCAAACGCCCAGATCGCTGCCAAACGGTTATCACCGAACCAATTTAACAAGCATTGACTGTTAGGCTTTACTACCCGTCCAATCGTTTCGACAGTGCACCAAGCCAGTCCTCCGATCAATAGTAAGTTGAACGCAAAAAATGTGATGTCCGCTGCGGGCAGGTCTAACCAAGTAAAGGGCTGGTAAAGTATGAACACGACCGGCGAGTACGGTGGTGCCGAGCGGGCCATGGGATAGTGTTCGCAAACATCGGTTGCGTATGGGTTGATTCGGTTGGCAAAAGCCTGAGAAGGGAAATAGGCTCCATTATGGAAGTCGCTCATTCCCGTTTTTGAAAAGTCAAAAGCCTGTTTTGGGTTCGCATAACGCGAATGCGCTCGGTAACCAGCAAAGCAAGTAAACAACAATGCAAACAGAATCGCCAGCACGTAGCCGATTTTACCGGTCAATATTTTCTTTAGCAGGCCGTTGTTGCTACCTACGGAGCCTAGAGAATCATTGTTGAATGGTTGCTCGCTAGACATTGTTTTAGGACTCATTTTCGTTCGAGCAAGTATCCGAAGCCGAAGCGGCTTTGACCCCCGATTCTGCTTGATATGCTTTTTCCATCGCTAACGCCTGTTCGAGTACTACCTCCCAAGGCTGTACGTACTCGATCGGGTCTTGTCGTCCAATTTCGTGAAAAGCCAAAATTCGTTCAACGTCCGACCCGGTCAAGCCATGCGATCGACCGTCCGCGCTTGGTTGGTAACTAGTGCACGTGTTTTTAAAAACTGTATCGAAGTCCAAGCCCAGCTTTTCGATGGCTCGGCTGGCATCTTGCAAGATGATGGTCTTGTTCGCGTTCAGGTAAGGCAAGTGCAAATGGACCTTGTCCGAATCCCAGTTGCCGATCGTAAAAGCATGGTAGATCGCATCGTAGAATTCCGGTCGGCAGTCAGGGTAGATCGCATGGTCACCGCTATGGACGCCCAAACAAAAATCCACATTCGAGTCCTCGCGAAGCGCCACCGATAGAGCATAGCCGTAAGCGATCGAGGCGAAGATAGCGTTGCGATTAGGGACCACCGTCGCTTTCATATTGTCTTGTTCGTAATGCCCCGTTGGGACTTCCCAATCGTCATTGGTAAGCGCCGAATGGAACAGCTCGCCTAACATCGAGATATCCAGTGTTTGGCAGTCGACGTTCAAACCATGCGAGGCCAAGTAGTCGAGGTTACTGCGTAGACGTTGCAGTTCGATTCGGTGTTTTTGGCCATAGTCGAAGCTCAAACCGTAGACCGAACGGCCTTCGGCAAGCAAGTTCATTAGCAGCGAGGTACTATCCATGCCGCCACTAAGGCAGATGATTGCTGGCGAGGAGTCGGTCTTCATAGCGCCTTTAAGGGGGGTGAATGCTTGCGGGTATTATATTTGAAGCTCGGCAAGACGGTACCATGTGGATTTATTCGGTCTGTGGCTTGTTTTTCGTTAGTTTTATCGAATTGACGGTCGCGAATCTGAGTTGGCGTTATGCACAGTTTATTAGTGTTTTAGTAAGTAAGGCAGAAGATCCTAGCCATGTTTCTGTCGCTTGTTAGGACATCGATGTTGTTAGTGTGAAATAAGCGACCCGGGCCAAACGGAGGGTACGGTTCTAACGATTCTTAAAACTGCTACAAAACGACCCGGTCGCGGTATCCACCTGCCAAAGAGCTCTTTTTCAACTAAGATAATCGACAGGTTGAATCGGCAAAGTGACGGTCCATATCATCTCAAAATTAGACTCAAATTAAATGGCTGAATCCACGTCAAGTGAGCTCTCAGTCGGCGCCAACGTCGAACCAACGGGCTCCGACCAGCAGATCGATTCTTTTTCATATAACGAATCGATCGTTCGGTTGTTTGCGTTGGCAACGCTTTTTTGGGGCGTGATCGCAACTCTGGTCGGATTGGTTGTGGCACTGCTGTTGGTGATGCCCGAGTTGGCGACTTCGAAGTTCGTTTCGTTCGGACGGTTGCGACCGCTGCTAACCAATCTGGCGATTTTTGGCTTTGCTGGAAACGCAATCTTTGCCAGCGTGTATTATTCGACCCAGCGTCTTTGCAAGTCTCGTATGAGCAGCGACTTGCTGGGCAATTTGCATTTTTGGTGCTGGCAGTTAGTTAACGTCGCCGCCGTGGTCACACTTCCGCTGGGGATCACCCAGGCCAAGCCCTACGCAGAACTCGAATGGCCGATCGATATCGCGATTGGTGTGGTTTGGATTTGCTTTTTCGGTGTTAACTTTTTCTTGACACTTAAGCAGCGACGTGAACGAAATTTGTATGTGTCGCTGTGGTTTTACATCGCTTCGATTGTCGGTTTTGCGATTTTGCATGTGGTAGGCAATCTAGTTGTACCGCTAAGCCTATTCAAAAGCGTACCGGTTTACGCAGGCGTTCAAGACGCGTTGCTGCAAGCTTGGTATAGCCACGGGGTAATTACATACTTTTTAACGATGCCGTTCATGGGGTTGATGTACTACTTCTTGCCCAAAGCTGCTGACCGCCCTGTGTTCTCGTATAAGCTTTGTATCGTTCATTTTTGGTCATTCGTGTTCATCAGTATTTGGGCGGGACCGTACCAACTAAACTACACTTCGGTCGCGACTTGGGTTTCGTCACTTGGTTTGGTGTTTTCATTGATGCTGTTGATGCCAAGTTGGGCCGGAGTGGTCAATGGCTTGTCGACGTTGCGCGGTGCGTGGAATAAGGTTGGCTCGGAACCCGCGTTGAAGTTCTTCGTGTCAGGACTGGTGTTTTATGGCGTCGCAGTTTTCGAACGGTCGTTGTTGTCAACAAAAACCTTCAGTGCTGTGTCGCAATACACGGACTGGGCCGACGCAAGTATTCAGTTGGGGGCACTCGGTTGGGTCGGCTTTATGGCGTTTGGGATGCTGTATTGGTTGCTGCCCAAGGTGTTTCAAACCAAACTCTCCAGTCCAAGTTTTGCGTCGTTGCACTTTTGGATGGCAACTGCTGGGCTCCTGTTGTATGTCGTTTCAGCTCACGTCGCTGGTATCACTCAAAGCTCGATGTGGCTGGAGTTCAACGCCGATGGCTACCTCGCTCACACAGACTTTATTGAAATAGTAACCTCAGTCCAATCGATACGGTGGTTAAGTTTGGCAGGTGGTTTGCTTTATGCTGGCGGGATCGTGATGCTGGCTTTTAATTTTTTCAAA
>CAZKTR010000297.1:0-4614 GCA_964555525.1 uncultured Pirellulaceae bacterium | reverse complement strand
ATGCGTGACAGGCTATTTTTTTTCGCGTCCCTGCCGTTCGAAGAGCAAACGATTGGATTCATGATCGTGGTCGAGGAAGAAAGAACCACGAATAAACGCGGATGGACGCAGATAAAAACGGTAATGCTACACGATGTGCGTGAGGTGCCGCGCTCAGGACAGCCTTAAGGGCGAGCAGCTTGGCTCCGGAGGAGTTCTTTCGCCATTAGTTGGCTCAGGGCGGAAGCCATGAAAAGAAATTTTTAATCCGCGTTTATCAGTGTCGATCCGTGGTTACATTCCACTAAATTCGGGAATCCGATTTTCAACTTCCCTTGGACACCCGCAACCAATCCTGCCAATCAACTCCTGTCAAAACTGGCGGAACATCATGAACAATCTCGCCTATCGTGACCTTACCATCGCCATCGACCGCCCAGTGAATCGAAAAGAACGCCAGCGCGCCGCCGTTAAACTCTCTTCCTGCCGGCCAACCTTCTGGAACCGGAGACTCCAGAAAATCTGCATAGATCAACCACACGCCCAGCACCCCTGAATTACTCTCCGCCGGAACATTCCACTGCAAGTCCTGTGAAAATGCGCGATTCACAATCGTTCGCTTATCGACGGTTCCCGTTGGCGGCCCAAACCACTTTGCCGTGACTTCCGCGTCGTCGGCTAAAGCACCCAGCGGCCGCACCACAACTGCAGCAAAATCGTTGTCCACGCCCTTGCCCGGATCTACACCTCCGTATCGCTGCTCGCGCTCAATACCATCCGCACGAAGCAAATAAGGCAAGTTCGGCCATAACCATTTTCGATCCGCATCCCAAACGCGAACCCTCGACATCCAATCGTATTCGGGAAAGGCTAGTTGCCGATTCCATCGCTCCCGATCCGCCTCCGTTTCGCCTCGCGTTAATTCGATTCGAACGTTTACAGCCGATTTACCAACGCAATCGCCCGTCGAAACATCGATCCGCCCGTTGAGCAACGGCGGTACTCGCAGTCGGTTTGCTTCTGCTGGCGTCTTGGGCGGCCAATCAATTCGAAACAGACGCTCGTCGTGATCCATTGCTGACGAAAACTTAAAATGCACGTGGTTGGCCTGAATCGCGTACAACGACTTCGTTGGTGGTCGAGTCCACAAGTGATCGCCGAAGAAGTAAAACGCCAGTCCGACCCCCGACAAAAGCAAGACGGGCCAGAACCAAAAAGCAAGTTTCATTACCAACCACTATCAGGAAATACGATTGGCTCAATAAAGATAATCGACAGATACCAGCCGATCACCCACGTCCCCACAAAGCACACACAATGCAGCACCAGATACATCAGCCCCCACCATTTACGCGTCGCCAACAAATAGATCGGCACTACGATCCACCACAGCACAACAATCCCTGGCTGCACAACATGAGGCACAAACAACCCACGCAATTTCGCGTCGTTGATCATCCAATAGGCGGGTGGCAACGCCAATGCATACCCACTTAGTTTTGCTGCGGCAGATGTTGCATCAAAAATAAACGGCATACTGACCGAGACGACCGCCAGCACGACGTAGTAAGTGATGCACCACAAAATTGAATAAGCTCGACTGCTCAACCTATTGCCCTTCGTCTGACCAACGATCCATGTTCCGTAGCCGTAGTCGCCAGACTTCGGGATGCGGCACCGTAAGTCTCCTGAACTCTGGCGAGCCCAGCTACACCTCCAGCATAGCAGAATATTTCATTGGTTTACAAACAACAAGTTTTTTAAACCTATTGAAACCGAATACTCAAACAAATTTTGCGTCACGACAAAGTCGGTCAACGGCCTTCAACAGCGTCGGTTCGCGATGGGTGCCAGCCATCGATTGAATACGATTTGCCGCGGCCTGATACTCGATGCCGATCGATGACACGAACAGCGGACGTTTACTAGCGCCTCTAATCACCTCGACCGCATGAACGGTACCACGAAAACGATTCTTGGCGACACCAATCACGACCGCGTCTTCAGGTAGACTTTGGTAAAGGTAGTCGCCGAGTCCCGGCGCACGATCTGCGGATAGATGGCAATAAGCATCGATTACGAACGTATCAACCGGAACGGCAATTTGATCGATTACTGCTCGCAGCGGCGCCAGCTCACGTTGATAAAAACTGCCTGCTTGATAATCGCCCACGTTCTGGCAGCGCACGACCAACTGATCAGCCGGACGGTCATCGGTCCATTGTTCGAACAAAATCGCAGCTGCATTGGCCCCTTGATCATCGTAGTGCACATCAAAACAAGCAATCATCAATCTTCGGCCTTTCATCGCCACTGGTTAAACAAGTCCCCGCGTTTATTTTTTCGCGCGAGCCGCATTGTAGCCTTCGGCCGCAGGTGACTCGTAATATATTTTTACTGTCGAAACCACCGATAGCTCCGATCGCATCGGCAACTTCGCCGCTTGAGTATCGGCGTTTGGCAAGTTACCGCGATAGTACGTGTTTTTGGGTCGAGCCAACTGAACCAACGGCATGTTTTTTCGACTCCAATAATTTGTCTGGTAATTCGCAGACGAAGTATTCGTAAAAGACTCATACATGTCGGTAGGGTTCACGACAATTGTATTTTCTTGGACGTTAATCACCCGAGGTGTTTCCTTAAACAAACCGTCCAACAGCATTTTTGATTTCTCCTTGGCCACCTGTAGTGCCTTTGCGCGGACCTCTTGCTTTTTTTGGTCAAGCTGTTCGCTCCAGTAATCAAAACCAATAATGTCCGTGATTCCGTTTTCAAAAGCCACATCCAACACTTTACTTGCTTCCACATCGTCCTTGACCGCCAAATGAATATTTGTCTGCATCAAGAATCCGACTCTCTTCTCCATCGCGACTTGCTGGTTACCAAGCTCCTTGGCTTCGAACTCGTATTGCGGCAGAATCGAGATAAAATCTTCGACGATATTTTCATCTTTGACGCCAGCTTGAATCCAAAGCGGACGAAGCTCCGCAATTTTACCCTCGATGGCCGTTTTACATTCTTTCGAGGTCTTGGCGTCATGAGTGACCGCCAACACGATTCGAATCGCCGTCGGCTGGACACTTAAAACAGACTTGCCTTCGACAACGATGTAACTCTGTGCCGCTTCGGGGGTTAGTTCGACGGATTTTGCTTGCGACGGTTGGGTTACTGGGGAATAGACGCCGCCTCGCGAACCAGCCATTTGTGCGAAGCCGCTGGATACAACCAGCAAAAAAGCGGCCAACACCAACGAGATCGCGGCCATGTGTTTAAGAAACTTATTCATTGGTCAAACTCCTAATATCTAGTTAAAAAATGTCGGCCCGCACCGATTTTTCCTCGCGCCTTATAAGGAGGTACCCGTCACGGGTGTTTTGATTCCATCTTTTTCTAAAAACACGAAATACTAGTGAGAAAGTGCGACTGGCCTTGCTTTGCCTCGGGCTTCAGCGTGGCGGACGAGGGCGCTCAAGGATTCGCAACGCCTTCTACTACTAGCAGGCTGGTCATTAGCGGTTCTAATTGAACTCGCTAGCAGCCCTGAACAAACGCGACACGAACAACGTAAGAACGCCACACTGTTTGAAGCTAAAAACAGTTTGCCCTAGTTCTTGCATTCTCAAGAACATTTACACTCACATCTCATAAAAAGGGATTTTATGAATTTTGCTCGACTATTTGCTCTCGGACTTCTGTTTTCATGTCTTTTAAGCGGAACTGCTTTTGGCCAAACGACCAAAACCAAGTTTGAACAATTGGCCGCTCAAGAAAACGCTCAACCCGAAATGGTTCAGCTGTGGCAACAGCATCCGTTTGAAACGTTATCAACCATCGACAGCTACCTAGAAGGAAGCCTTAAGCTGGTCGAATCATCGGCGACACCAGATCAAACCGTGATCAAAAAAATGCACACAACCGCGATGCGAGGAGCCGCGGCCGCGGACAAAGCATTCGGCACGATTATTTTTTCCGAGTACGCGTCGGCCTTCGCCGGCTGGAATGGGGCTCAACAGAAGCAATTCCGCGCGGGCCAAAAAGCGTTTCGCGAAGCCCAAGCCGCGTTACAGGCAGGCCAGTTCGAAGTGGCGTTGGCGGCAGGCCAATCCTGCGTCGACAAAGCGACACCGCTGGGCGACTGGTGGGGCATGGCCATGGGTTATTCGACCGTCGGCCAAGCCAACAAAGCACTCGGTAAAAACGAGGCATCTTTAACCGCCTATACCCAGTCGCGGTCGATCAACCACCAACTGCGTCTTGGCCGAGCGGAGTTGGCCAGCACGATTGCGATGGTGGAACTGCTTCAACAAATGAACCAACCAACTCGTGCCCGAGTGACTTGCCAACAGGGCCTTGCACTGGCCGAACAACTCGGTGATGCCGCCATCGCTGCGAAATTGAAACAAATGCTGAAGTAGGATTAGTGTTCTGTTACCTTGGATTTCAGGGTAGCCGGAGTCGTCAGAGCTTGTCGCTTTATCAGCCGTTTTGGCGCTAGCCACGGTTATATCGCTCGTAAAAACCGTGGCTAGCGCCAAAACGGCTCACGTAAACATTTTAGCGACAAGCTCGCTAGACTCCGGGGCGAGACCACCTTAGGCCTGAACTCTGGCGAGCCCAGCTACGACCGTGATACTC
>CAZKTR010000296.1:0-4672 GCA_964555525.1 uncultured Pirellulaceae bacterium | reverse complement strand
AGCCGAAGACGAAAAACATCGCTACGGCCAAACCTGAAAAGAAAAAGCGAGGCAGGCCTCCGAAGAATGCCAAGGCTGAATCAAAAACAGTCACGGCTGAAGCAACCGAGACGAATCCACCTCTGGATTCTGGCTCGGAATCATGAAGCTTCAACCATTGGCTGAATTGGTTGTTGATTCTTTGCTGCGTCGTATTCGCGTTCTTGCTGAGTGCCAGATAAAGCAGTTGGCAGTTGGCGTGGAGCCACAAGGTAACGTTCGCAATCGCCTGCGAGCGTTGCTTCGACGCGGTTTGATTGCCGAATTCCAATTTGAAACAAAGGCTCTTCATCTAAGTCACCCTTTGGTTTCGTGGACTCCATATCAAACACCATCCCCAGACTTTGGAAAGCTCGCTTGGATAGCCAAGTCTCGATACCAAAAAGCCAAAACGCAATGCCATCAAATATTTGTCGCCAGCGAAATGGCTGAGCGAATGTTTGGTGGCATCGGCGGAAGCTTGCGTCAACCCAATCAACTCATGCATGACCTTGGCACTGCCGCAATCTTTGTGGCGAAGCACATTGAGCCGTCGCCGGAACTCGCTGCATGGACAAGTGAAGACATGCTGCGACGGCGATACCGCCACCTGCACATCCAAAAGATTCCTGACGCGGCAATCGTCGCCGACTCCGGAATCACTAAAGCAATTGAATTCGCGGGCCGCGACTACAGCCGCAAATACCTGTTGAAGTTTCATTGCTATTGGCAATCAAGAAATACCCCGTACGAAATTTGGTAATCATGAATCATCCACTTCGAATCACAAAACGTGACAAACTAATCCTAGAACACATCGCGTTGTTTCGAGTGACCACTTACGAAATTCTTCACGGTGAGTTTTTCGAAGACAAGAAATTGGCCGCGGTTAAGTCAACGATGCGACGACTTACGAATAGAGAAGCCGGGCTTGTTTCGTTGCATAAGTTTCCCGGCCAACGGCAAAAGTTCATGCGGTTGACACCGAAAGGTGGTCGAGCGATTGGTGTTGAGACTCACGACAAACCGTTTAGCTTAAATACGCTGCGTGCCAGTTACGCAATGCTCTACTTTATCTGTCACGAACCAGAAAGCATCCAACGAGCGAAATGCGAATTCGATTTTTTGGCGAACTTTATGGATACCGCGAACTATCGTCTTCCACGCATTGATTTCTACATCAGCCAAGATTCAACCGTTTCAAAGGATGAACCAGAAGTTTCGACTGGTTTTGTTCTTTGCGATTTCAACTCAAAAATCAGACGAATCGTTGATCGAGCTGTAAAGCACTCTCGAAACTTTATTCGAAGGGGCTGGTTCCAAGACGTCATGAAGGCGGGGCGATTTGAGATCACGATCTTGACCGGAACCGAATCAAAACAGCAGGAACTTGAAATGTCCCTACAACGGGAAGTAATTCGCCAACTCCACAGGGATATTTCAGCAAAGGGCTTGAGCGCAAACGCCATTCCTCCAATTAAAATGAAGGTCGCCTACGTTCCGGGCTTGGCTAATCTGCGTCCATTAAAATGAAGTTGAATCGTCTGTGATCCGCCTAAGCGAATATCCTGCAAGAGAAAAAGGCACAGATGATGTTGATTGGAGTCAACTTCCATACGCCAAGTACGACATGAATTTTCGTCCCTTGCGCGATGAGAAAGCTGAACTAAAACGAACGAAACATTTCTTGACGGTGGCGTCCGTCTGTTCTGCCATCGCGTTGGTAACGATCTCAGTCATCAACGCACTGTGTCCGTTCCTGTTTGACAATACCGAGTCGCTTTTCCTGCTCGGTTGTGCCGCAGTTGTCCCGATTGTTTTGGGAAACTACTATCGCGGCTATAAGAATGGACGCGGAGTCTATTTCGCGTTGGTTTGTTTGTTGCTGGTTTCAAACCTTGGGATTCTATTTCTTGGCGAACGACGTGGCGACTTCTACGGGACGGTGTTTCTGTTCGCAATCGTTCCAACGGTTCTTTTTACAGTTGACACCATTGCCGGTCACTACGTTCATTGGGTGACTGCGAGTCCTCGCATGGATTTGAAAACCATGGAGTCATTGCGGGCAGTTTGGCGAGAAAGGTTTGGACGCGGTTTGTTCAGGGCCGCGTCAATCTCCACGGAAGGTCGACACGGATCGGAAGAGTCTGTTGAAATCCGACTTAAGCAGATATCGTTTTATCCGGTATGGCTTGTCGGCACGTTTTCAATTTGCTTTTTCGGTGTATTCGCAGCAAACCTGATTGCTCCTGAAATACTGACAGGACAAGCTTCGCTCGTCTTGGTGGCTCTATTCACCGGAATCGCGGCTATATGGATGCACCGAAAAGACGATCGTTTGGTTACAACGGTTTCCAATGCGTTTTCGCTTTTTTGTGTTCTAAAACCAATCAAGAAAGCGCCTGCAACAATTCAGTTCCAGAGATCGTACATCTACCGAGGAAATCTTTTATTCGCGACAGTTCTGGCGCTCAGCTTTGCAGTAAATGCATTCTGGTTTCCACTGGCTTTAGTCAGTTTTGGATTCGTTGGCAGTGCGGCAGGGATGGTGATCAATACAGCAATTCAATTCGTGGTTGTCTTTGTATTGGCTCCAGTGTTGCTGTTTGCGTTCGCAATGATTGCGATTGGGCCAACCCTCCGGATGTTTGAAGAATTGTGCGAAGGCAAAGAAGCCTGTCTGGGCAATGAAGGCTGGTCCGAGTTCGACGGATACACCAACCGTCTCATCAACAGCGGAAATCCTGACGAAGCCGAATGTGCGTGGCTTGGGTTTCATAAAGAGATGGGTTTCCCAATCTTGGTGCCCAACAGCTTGCTCCGAGAGCACGTTCACATTCTTGGCGGATCTGGGTCCGGAAAAACGGGTTTGGGGATTTCGACATTGGCAGCTCAGTTCATTAAGCGAAATGAAGGGCCCGTGATCGTCATTGATGGCAAGGGAGACAACTCGCTGTTTCAATCTGTGAAACGATGGAGTGACGAAGAGAACCGAAAGTTCAAATGGTTCACAACTGCCGCTGGCAAATCGACATATCTGTTCAATCCATTGGGACAGAAGGCCATTGAGAAGTTCACGCTTTCCGAAATCGTTGGATTCATGCTTCTGTCCTTTAACCTGTTCCATGGTTCTGACTATGGGCGATCATGGTTTACTCAGGCGAGTAAGTCCGCGTTGGCGGACACATTGAAACATGGAGTGGGCAACAAACCGGGCAACGTTACGCTCCGCTCATTTCTAGAAAAGCTTGATGAGGTGATTGCCGCCTCAGGTAAGAAGCATGAATCAGCCAAACATGTTCAATTACTGATGGAGACGCTGGCGGAATTCCCACAGCTCCAACACCCTGCTGACAAAAACGGAAATCCGCATCCGGCTTGCGAACACGCTATCGAAATGATGGACGTAATCAAGAAGAACCAAGTCGTCTATTTCAGCTTCGAGTCACTTACCGACCCTTCTTCCGCTGGAGAACTTTCGAGAGCCATCGTCTATAGCGTGATTGCAGCAGCAATGTCCTACGAGCAAGACACGGGGAAACCTCCCAAGGTGACAATCATCGTTGACGAGGCGCAGAACGTTGCGGCCAAGAACATTGGCACCGCTGTCGAGCAGGCGAGGTCGATGGGCGTCTCATTTGTTTTTGCCCATCAAACGCGTGATCAGCTGAAACTCGATGGAGCGACTGACTTGCGGCCTGTGATTGATAACTGCACGGCCGTGAAGCTAATCTATTCGGCGAACGACACTCAGTCGATGGACAACATCGAACGCATGTCAGGTGAAGTTGGCTACGTAGACGCGTCTTGGAAACAGTTTGTTGACGATGTTTCGGGTGGCAACGCAACAATGAAATACGCCTTGATGTACGACGGAAGCCCTGCAGAAGCTCAGGTTCGAATGAAAGTTGGGCCCCGTCTAACGAAAAATGAAATCCAAGACTCAAGTGCAGCGCCAAACGGCTGCATCATTGCGGTTACCCGGAAGCGAGGACTTGCTCAATACAATGGTGCTTTCCCGATTCGTGTGGACTATCCAATCACTCAAGAGCAATACGAAAACAATTTGAAAGCGCGATGGCCACCAAGCGACGAAATTGAATCAATTAAGCCGCCTCCGTATTGGCCAGAGCCAGATGCAGAAACGACGATTCGAGACGCTTCTGCGTCATTACCATCTGAAACCGAAGATACATCAAAGGTCCTACGTGACCTTGCAGACGGGGTTTTTGGCACCAATACGGCCGAGAATTCAGATCAATAATACGTAAGTGCATCAAAATACACATGAACACAATCGCAGTTGCGCTGGCGCCCCGTAAGAATACCCGTGTCGAAAATACGAAAGCGAGACACAAATGATTTCAATTGCAATCTTGATCGCCGCCATCGCTTGGATTGGCGTTGTAGAGGGATTCGTAGCATCGAGTTTCTTAAACAAAACCTACAACCCATCTCCCGCGATGGCGATTGCAATCAGTGCCGCCAAGAATCTTTCAAGGTTCGTTTTCGTGTTTGCAATTTTGTACGCAATGAAAATTGATTTTGACAACGCCGGAAACTGGTCTGACATTTTTCAGCGGTAACGATACACGCGAGATACTCGCACCAATAAACCCGATTCTTCCATTGGCCCGGAAACGAACTAAAAACG
>CAZKTR010000295.1:0-4684 GCA_964555525.1 uncultured Pirellulaceae bacterium | reverse complement strand
AAAAAAAGCCTCACGCAAAGGCGCGAAGGCGCAAAGTCATGGATTAACAATCTTTGCGCCTTTGCGTGAGAAATTCCACGCTGCAATTTTCTTGTAGTCGAGGTTTTTAAAAATTACTTTGCAGTGGTGTTCACCGAGAAGTCTCAAAATTAGTGTTCTGTTTTCAAACTAGTTCGAGTTGATTGGCGTTCATCCGCGGTTACTGGTATTCCGGGTGTCGGTTAATTTCCAGTTCCCCAAAGCAGCCTGTTTTTGCGCAAAGGCGAGATCGTAAACGCTAGGTGCAGTTAGCGGAATCAATTGTTTAAAAATCGTGCAATCACCCGGCGGCATGACAACCCGAATTACCGTAATATCCATTTAAGGGAATCCAGGGAGCCTCAACCAGTCGAATATTTTATAGTAACGGTGGAAATGCTGCATTAATGGGTTTGGGTTGCGGTCTGATCGAGCAAAAAAACCGAGCACCGTTCGATTGAATTTCAAGCAGCCGGAGTTTGAAAATATTAGCACCCGTTTTTGCTTGGTTTGAGGCGGTTTTTAAATTTCACCGAAAAAGCGGGTTGGCTTTGGCACTTCACTTGCTACTTCGGATGTCCACTTCACGAAGGAGTGAAGCTCAACCTTCCGAGATTCCAATCCATACATTTTTTAGAGGTTAACCAGTGAGAAATTTACTGTGGCAACCATTGGCGATGATGCTAGTGGTCATGCTCTGCTTTGCTGTCGTCAGTGCACCTGCTGTAACAATCGCGCAAGACGCACCTGCGACCAAAGAAACTACAACCGAAGCCGTCGTTGCAACTGAAGAGGCTGCCGCGACTGAAGTCACTTCAACCGACACTGCTTCAACTGAAGCTACCGAAGATGCTGTTCCCGCAGTGCCCGTTGAAGCAAACGCGATTACTCCTGAATTCATGATTAACAATTTGTGGATCATGATCGCTGGGATGCTGGTCTTTATCATGCACTTGGGCTTCGCAGCGCTCGAAAGCGGACTGACTCGATCGAAGAATACAGTCAATATTCTGTTCAAGAATACGATGATCGTGTGTATTGGTATCGTTACCTATGGCATCTGTGGTTTCAATTTGATGTATCCAGGGTTTCAAGAAAAAGGAACGAAAAACGCCGCTGGTGATACTGAATACGCAGATGACGGATTCATCGGTTTTGCAGGATGGGGTTTCCTTTTGAACGGACCTGAAGCAGCATCGGCTGGTGATGATGTTGCGTTGTACAATAAAAGCTCAACGCCGGAATACAATTCAGGCTACACACTGTTCACCGACTTCTTTTTCCAAGCGATGTTTGCGGCGACTTGTTGCACGATTGTTTCGGGTGCAGTTGCAGGTCGAGCCAAATTGGGAACGTTCTTAGTCTTTTGTTTGCTGTTTGTTTCGATCAGTTATCCGATTACAGGGTCATGGAAGTGGGGGTACGGTTGGTTAAATCGGTTGGGCTTCTACGACTTCGCGGGGTCAACTTTGGTTCACTCGGTAGGAGGCTGGGGAGCTTTGGTGATGGCGATGTTGCTTGGCCCTCGTATGGGTAAGTACGTTAACGGAAAACCCAAAGCGCTCCCACCAAGTAACCTTCCAATGGCGGCCGTCGGAGTATTCTTGCTCTGGTTTGGTTGGTTCGGTTTCAATGGCGGTTCAGTATTAAGTGCTGATCCTGGTTTGGTTTCTTTGGTGTTGGTAACAACATCGATGGCTGCTGCCGCAGGCGGATTAGCTGCTGCTTTGATTTCAACGATTCATGGTGGAAAACCAGACCTATCGATGGCTCTAAATGGTATCTTGGCTGGTTTGGTCGGCATCACAGCCGGAGCGGATTTGATGAATCCCTTGGACGCGATCATCATCGGGTTGATTGCCGGTGTATTGGTTTACTTCGCGGTGATCTTTATTGATAGTGTGATCAAGATCGACGATCCTGTCGGTGCGATTAGCGTCCATCTAGTTTGCGGAATTTGGGGGACCTTGGCAGTTGGCCTGTTCGGTGCCAAAGGAATTCTTACTACAGGAAAGATGGATCAAGTGGTCGCTCAGCTGACTGGCATCGCTGCAATTGGCGTGTTCACGGTCGCTTTCTGTCTGATCGTGGGCTTGGCCTTGAAGTTCACTATGGGGCTGCGAGTTGACGCGGAAGAAGAGCAACGTGGTTTGGACTTGGGCGAGCACGGAATCAGTGCCTACTCGCTGAACTAAGAAGTGTCCTGAACCCGATCAGTGGTTTGGATTACCCGCCGCTGGGTCTGGTTGGACAGTTTGCGAAAAATTGAACGTATGGTTGCTCATTTATGAGTAGCCTCGGAAGGGGCGTTCCACTCAAAATTTTGGGTGGAACGTTTTTTTAATGGATGGATGGCAACCAGCTTTCTTATCTGGCAATCCGGTTTAGACTATGGTTTTGATAAATCGGTTAAGCCTTCAAGATTCATGTCAGCCAACGCCCCCCAGCTTCAGAAACTCCGCGTCGCTATTGATGCCGTCGACCGCCGTCTGGTCAAGCGTTTGAACGAACGATCTGAGCTTGAGATCGACGAAATTCGTTTTGGTAGTTCCGTAGTAACCGGCGACGAATCCGTACGGGCCAGACTCGACGAAGTGGTCGCTAAGAACAACGGTATCATTCCCGCCACGGCGTTGCTTGGTATCTACCGCGAGATCTTTTCTGCGTCGCACAATTTGGCTCGTCGCGTTCGCGTGGGTTACCTAGGCCCCGAAGGCACCTTTAGCCACCAAGCAGCCGAACAGCATTTCGGTGACTCAGTCGATTATGAAAACCTCCGAGCGCTATCGGGTGTGTTTGAAGAAGTCGCTCGTGGGCACGTCGAGTTTGGTTTGGTGCCGATTGAAAACAGTACTGGCGGCGCGATCATTGAGTCGTTGGATTCTTTCAATGATTACTTCGGACAGGTTTTGATCGGTGGTGAGATTCGAACGTCGATTTCGTTTCAGCTGCTGGGAAATTGTAAACTGCAGGACGTCAAAGAAATTCACTCCAAAGCGGAAGCACTCGTCCAATGTGACAAGTGGATCAGCGAAAATCTGCCCAACGCCAAACGTATCGCTGCTCAAAGCACTGCCGCTGCGGCGGGACTGGCCAAGCTAGCCGCTGACGATGATGTGGTTGCCATCGGTTCGGTCAAAGCGGGACAGATTTATGATTTGAATGTGTTGGCTGACGGAATCGAAGACAACCCCAACAATGTGACTCGATTTTTGGTGCTCACCAAAAAACCTGCCGCGCCGACGGGTAATGATAAAACGAGTGTCATGTTTACCTGTGACGATCGACCTGGTTCGTTGGTGGATGTTTTGGACGTGTTCAAACGTTACTCGATGAACTTGAGCCACATCGAAAAGCGGCCGAGCCAGCAAGTGGATACGGACTACACATTTTTTGTCGATATCTTGGGTCACATGGAAGACGGCAAGACGGCGATGATTTTGGGAGAGGTCAAAGCGTTTTGCAAATCGTTGCATGTGTTGGGTAGCTACCCGGTCGCCGATTCGCAAGCAAGTTACCAGCCGAACGATCCGGTTCAGCGTTTTCAGGACGAAGCGAAGCGCCAAGCCGAAATCGACAAGTGTGATGCGGACATTATCGATTTGGTGAATGAGCGAGCAAAGTTGGTCGTCGAAGTCGGTGATTTCAAACGACAAAGCGATGTCCCGATTTACGCTCCACATCGCGAAGTGGCGGTGTTGAAGAAAATCGAGAACTTGAGTGATGGCCCGATGCCGAATCGGACGCTCGAGGGTATTTACCGCGAGTTGATGAGTGGTAGTTTTGCGTTGGAAAAACCATTGCGGATTGGGTTCTTAGGTCCTAAGGGGGAACATTCGCACGTGGCCGCGGTTCGCCAGTTTGGGTCGAGCGTTACGTTTGATGCTTCGCAGGAAATTCGTGGTATCTTTCGTCAGGTGATCGACCAACAGATCGACTATGGCTTGGTGCCGATCGAAAATACTTCCGTTGGCGGGATCAACGGAACGTTGGACGCATTCATGGATTATCACGAGTCGGTTTCGATTTACGGCGAAGTTAAATTGCAGATTCATTCTTGTCTGTTGGCTAATTGTCGTCCGGATCAAGTCAGCGAGGTATACAGCACGTCGCCGGTGGTGGCGGCTTGCCGTCGTTGGTTGAACACTCAGTATCCGCAGATCAAAATCCATGCGGTCAGTAGCATCGCCAGTGCGATGGACCAAGTGAAAGCTCGCTTGGCCGACGATCCGAGATGCGGTGCCGCGGCGATTGGATCGGCGCTGGCTGGAGAGATCCATGGTTTGACGCCGTTGTTTCGCAAGATTGAAGACCGCCAAAACAATATGACTCGGTTTTTGATTTTGTCCGTTCGTAAGACGTTGGCTTCGGGCAAAGACAAAACGACGATCATGTTCCGGACCGCTGATGCACCAGGCAGTTTGGTAAACGTGCTGGAGGTGTTTAAGAGGCAGGGCATTAACTTAACGCACTTGGACAAACGACCGAGTCAGACCCAAAACTGGGAGTACACGTTCTTTGCGGATCTGGTTGGCCACCGCGATGATCAGAAAATTCAGGAAGTGCTCGGCGAAGCACGGGCTCATTGTAAGCGGGATGAAAATGGCCAGCCCCAGCTGACGATTTTGGGAAGTTTTCCAGCGTCGCAAAGGGTGCTGTCGTAGGT
>CAZKTR010000294.1:0-4691 GCA_964555525.1 uncultured Pirellulaceae bacterium | reverse complement strand
GACTTTTAGCCAGCGAAGTCTGCAGGACTGCTTTGGTGGAGCCTTCGGGAGTGCTAAGCAGGTCCAACCATTGCGGCGTTGAAAGCTGTGCCTGATGATCAAGGACGACCACTCGTTGATATTTGGTCGAATCTAGCGCCTGGGCCAGAGTCGAATAAACCTTGGGGGTGGGTTGGTAAGTTACCAGTTGCGGTCGACGATCGGCATTAGGATCGACCAACCGAACTTCAGCGCGGCACTTGGCATTGCCCAACCCCCGGACTGCCGACCAGACTTGATCATTTAAATTCGGTTGTGGTCCTGCTAAGACAATCAACGTGACTGACTTGATCGCCTGTTCAGTTGTTTGTATGGATTCCATCTGCTCTACCTTGTTTCAACATCTCGGAAACGGGCGAATTTCGCGCCGAGTTTGTCAAGTTGAGCCAGATGAGCCAAGGCCGGTTTCGATGTAGTTGCGGGAAATTTGCAGCTTAATAAACCATGCCGCAGAGCCTAGCGATTAGGGTTTCGCACGCCCAATCCTTCAAACTATATAAAATCAGTAAAAATAGGCCGTTTTCCGTGGTGTCTAGTGGGTTCATTGCAGCCGTATATTCGTTAATTCCTTATGAATTATCGGTGAAGTCTAGAGATTAAGCCGCATTACACAGTGGTTTAGCGTTCCACCGGATTTTAGAGGTCCGATTGTAACAGTTCGCGCCCTATAATGTGTTTGCGTCCAGTCGGTTACGGCGATATCATCTGTAAAGCCCTACCAGCCGGGTCGGTAACTTGATACGGTCCATGCCACAACCAAATTCGCCAAAGCTCTATCATTCCCTAATTAATAATACGTCGACTATTCACGATTCAGTCACCTTCCAATCGTCTGCTGATCGCCAAAATCGAACCAACTGAATTTCTGGAGGAACAACCTATGTCTTCAAAGCTTTCTCGTTCGCACAAGGGTTTTACTCTTGTTGAACTTCTTGTTGTTATCGCGATCATCGGCATTTTGGTCGGCATGATTTTGCCAGCGGTCCAAGCGGCTCGTGAAGCAGCTCGACGAGCCACTTGCTTAAACAACGCTAGGAACATTGTGCTGGCGTGTCAAAGTTACGAAAGTACCAACGGGCAGTTCCCTCCACCGGTCGCGACCAACAACGAGAGCTTCATAGTTCGGTTACTGCCGATGCTTGATAATGTACCACTCTACGATGATTTCCGCGCCACTCCTGCCACTGCCATGCCAAACGGTCTGCAGATACTCGCAACAACAGAATTACCCGTACTTCGCTGTGCTTCTGCAGCCAGCAGCGATTTTGACGCGGCTGACTCAGTGATACCCGGTAGCTTCACCTCTCACTACACTGGTTGCTCTGGACCTGCTGGCGCTCCTCCTCGATCTCCTGGCTTATTTCCATCTGGGACGATGTTCAATGTGTTGCAATCCAGCAACGGCGATCTCGGTCTCGCGGGAATATTCTCGCCCAGAAACTTTCAAACCATTAATGGCGTGCGCGTGTTTGTGCCTAGAACGAAATCAGGAATCGACACGACTGACGTCAGTGACGGCCTGTCAAACACAATGGCGATCCTAGAAACTTCTGGCGGCGATTTCGAAGGCAGCGGTAACCAACAATCATTTACCAACAGACGGTACACATGGTCGTTTGGTTTTAGTGCCACGGACAGAATCAACTGGGCTCGCTCAGTCGCTCACCAGATCAATAGCTTTGACGTAGCCACTGGCGGTAATCCCTACCACGAAATCTGCATTTCAAGTGAACACTCCGGTGGAGCTCATGTTTCAAACGGCGATGGTTCAACTCACTTCGTCAACGAAGATACCGATCTTGATGTGTTGCGAGCACTTGCTGGAATCGAAGACAGCATTACTACCGACTTGGATCAGTAATTTCGACGAAGTCGATCAGATAACATTAAACGCAGGCTTTCTGGCCTGCGTTTTTTATGCGCCACCTACTGTTGTTCTTTTGGAAAAGTTGATCCAACGTAGCGCGTAGCGTAGCAAGTTATTAGGGCCAAAGGCTTGGCAATTTGCCCAGCCCCTTGGGCCGATTAACAAACAAGGTTGCGATATCCTCAAGCTCATCGTCGAAATCATCGAAGTCGTTGAAATCAAACTAGAGCCCCTCTTGCTCCCACAAATCGATTGCTTCTTGAGCTTCGGAAAAGGGTCCAACAACGATGTCGTCCTCGGTATCAAACAACTGATCCTCACCAGTGGTCCGAATTGAAAAACTACTTCCGTCGGTCTCGTACCGAAGTTCATTGCCGTAGAAATCGGTCTGACCTTCAAGTAACTTTTGCCCCTCCTCTTGGCTAGGCAATTGATCCGTTAGCTTCCATTCTTCGGCGACATCACTTGCATACTCCTGAGCAAGCGACTCATTGGAGTCTCGAATCGTCATCGCTTGTAAGGTGTTTAAAGTTTGCACCGCGTTGTAAACCGACAACGCTACTAAGACCAACTCCAGCAAGCCAATCACGCCCAAGATCACACCAGCAATAGCAAACCCTTTGGGTTTCTTTCTGATCGCAATCAAGCTAAAGCCGAGCCCAACAATTGAAGGCACTCCACAAGTCAATATTCCGATCAGCGAAACAACAAACCCAGCAATTCCCAACCCGTTGGTCTCACTCGGAGACATGACTGGGCTTGGTTCCGGACTTGGCGGAACATTTCCATACGGTTGACTGAATGGATTGGACATACTGTTCTTCTTTCAGTTACCTCGCCGAGAAATCCAATGACTCAAGCAAATACCGAAACAGGCTGCACCTTCTCAGTCGGCGCGAGCGTCTCACCTAAACCTGCCCAATCAAGATTGTAATCGCTTAAGCTGCGTCGATCGCAGCCCCATGCCTACGATTTTCAGCCAACACGATATTGTTGACGCCAAACGTTTGCAAACGATTTTGGTAGACTTCAATTTCTTTTAGCTTAGCGTTCGAATCAACCAACACCATCGTATCCAACAATTGCTCGGGGCTACTTAGCTCATCCAGCAGCTGGCTTACTGGTCCTGCGTCAATCAAGACTAAATCGAAATACGATTCAGCCTTTTTCATCATCTCGCCAAGGTTGTCAAAGATAAACCGAGGCCAAGTTACGCGCTGGACATTTGATACTAATGGCATCAAACACAAATTGCTTTTCTTGGATCGAATGACCGATTCGCCTATTGGGAGATCGCTACCGATGCCGTTGAGCCATGACATTCTTGCCGACAAACCCGCGACCTCGCTTAGCTCCGGACTTGCGACGTCCGCATCGATCAACAGCGTGCGATAACCGGCAGCATTGGCTGCTCGGGCTAGCGAAACCGCAATCGTCGTCGTGCCTTGTCCTCGTCCAGCTCCAGCGACTACAACACGTTTGGTTTTGGCGACAGTGCGATTTAAGGTAACGTCCAATAGATTGGTAATCGCCTTACCACCGTTGTCTAGCATTCGTTTTGCCGTCGGGGCCCAGCGAAAATCTTCGACATCCCAAGATGCAATTTTGAACGGCACCGAGGCGTCTTTAGGTGCAATAAATTGAACCAGCGGCGTCGACTGGCTCTTACCAACGATCGTTTCGATGGCTGGCTGGGGTGGAGCAGGCAACTGTGCCAATGGTTCAACCACACCCGATCCTGCTTGAGTTAGCTTGACCAGCGTGGCGGCTTCGCTGGTTGACTCACGTGTCATCATCCGTTGGTAGTCACCAATTCGCTCTCGTAGTTTATTGAGTGCGCCGATTGGTGAATTTGAAGTTGCTAACGTGATTGGCTGTTGTGCTTGTTGGCGCTGAGCGGCGATGGCGGAATACATCGCTTCGCTGACCGACTCATCAGTGCCTGCGGCTTTTGCTTCTGCAACGCTCTGTTGGTCGAGCGTGACGGAGTGCTGTTGGAGGCTTTGCTCAAACAAGCTCTTGGCTTTAGGCAAGACCTCGGCTTCAGATTTTTCCTGAAGGGCAGAAACGATCGCGGTCGAGATTGCCGTCACTAACTCGCCCGTATTGGGGTTCGCAAGGATCTCTTTCTCGCGGACAGATCGTGCAGCTAAGTTTTTCGATTCTTCCTCTTTAACGCGAAGCTTTTCAATTCTTAACTCAAGCTGCCGAAGTTGCTGGTCAAGCGCGGTGGCTTGCTCAAGCTGAGCTTCAACATTTGCTTCGGTGGCAATTTCTTGTTCATCTGGCCAGCCTTGCAAATAGGGATCAGCGTTCGTATGAGCAGAATGCGCGTAGTGCTTCGCGTCTGACTTGGTCAACACGGCTTCTGACAGGTTAATCGCGCGGCTGGCTTGCGGCGTACTCCAAGTAACGATCGACGAAAACTCGTCCGAAACATCAGGGCGCGAACGTTTTGGCGCTCGCAGTTTCTGAACGTATTTCTCCAGCCGTTGCTCTGGCAAGATGCGCGGTTTGGGTTGCGACGTTTCGTCTTGCCGTAGTAACCGAACGGTAGCACCCGGCTCGTTGCCCTCAGAATCGACGACGGTACGAATGATCGCGGGGCGAGCGGTCGGGTCTTGAGTGACTGATCGAACCGGCAACGGACCACCCGGGAGACCCGCAGCAGAGATATTTACCGGGCGAAAACGTGATTTTGATTGAGTTGTTGTCAACTGATCCATCCTGCACCTTTGTGTTTGGGAAAAAGTCCCGTATCCATCTCTTCGGTTCGGATTGTGAT
>CAZKTR010000293.1:0-4721 GCA_964555525.1 uncultured Pirellulaceae bacterium | reverse complement strand
ACGCTTTGCAATTTCATCAAGCGTGACCCGAATTCACGAGGAGAGGGGGTTTGGGGGTGGAGGAGCAATAGACCTAGCGATTACCTCTTGCCACTCGTGTACCACGGGCGTCAATTAAAAATGCTGAAGCGACCAGTCCAGCTTCTACCCAAATTTGTAGCGAGTTGGATCAACGACGGCGCGGTGGATGTCCAAAGTTTTCGAGAAAGGAAAGCTAAGGTTTTTCGGTAGAGCTCAAAGACAAGACTCGTGAAAGTTGAGCATCAAAACCCCTCACCCCCGACCCCTCTCCCCAAAAATTCGGAGTGAGTTTGATCCTAGTGAACAGCTTTCCCGTCCGAATTTTTGGGGAGAGGGGAGCGAGTGTACAAGGAGCGAGTGGCGTCCGTCATGGACGCCGAGCAAATTATTGAAGCGAGTAGCGGTGTTATGACGATTCAGCGTCACCTTGTGGCTCATCGCCCTCAGTAGATTTGTCTTCTGCTGGAGTGGCGCCTTCGGGGGCGTCAGCTTTCGGCGTGGTCGCAGCACTGGCTGGATCGGCCGGAGCAACGGGTGAATCGCCTTTGACAGGTGCTTCACCTTCGCCATCGTCCTCTTCGAGTTCGTCACGCGGCACACGAGCGATCACGGACAAGGAATCGTCTTTGTCCAAGCCCATGATGCGAACGCCTTGCGTGTTACGGCCGATGATGCCGATGTCCGCCACTTTGATCCGTTGGATCTTGCCGCGAGAAGTCATCAACAACAACTGATCGTCGTCGTTAACGGACTTGATGCCGATCACCTTACCGTTGCGGTCGGTGGTCTTGATGTCTCGGACCCCTTTACCGCCACGCTTCTGAGCTCGGTAACGAGCTGAGCTGCTTGATTCGTCTTCGGTTTCTTCGCCTTCTTCGACCGCGTTTGGTCCAAAGGTCGTTCGCTTGCCGTAGCCTTTTTCGCAAGCCGTTAGCAAGGTTGCTTCAGGGTCGGCGACGACCATACCAACAACGCTATCGCCATCGGTCAGCGAAATGCCTTTGACGCCACTTGTATTACGGCCCATTGGACGCGCGTCGGATTCGCGGAAGCGAATTGCCATCCCGTTAGCGGTTGAAAGCACGATCTCGTCGCCTTTCTTAGCAACCAAGACGTCAATGATTTCATCGCCTTCGCGGAGTTTGATCGCGATGATGCCGTTGCTTCGCGGACGACCGTAAGCCGATAGCGGAGTCTTTTTAACCAAGCCGCTCTTGGTGACCATCAACAAGTAATGATCTTCGGCATCGAAGTCACGGATCGCTCGGCAGTTCGCCACCGATTCGCCTTCTTCAAGCGGCACGATGTTAACGATCGCTCGACCGCGACTCTCACGCGACAACTGCGGCAGTTGGTGAACTTTTCGCCAATGTACGATCCCGCGATTGGTGAAGAACAACAAATAGTCGTGCGTGCTGGCGGCAAAAATGTGCTCAATCGGGTCCTCGTCTTCGCTCTTGGCCCCTTTGATTCCTTTGCCACCGCGACGCTGAGCCCGATAAGTGCTGACGGGAGTTCGCTTGATGTAACCGCGATGGCTGATCGAAACCACCATGTTCTCTTCTTCGATCAAGTCCTCAAGGTCAACGTTACGAAGCTCTTCGTCCGAGAGTACCGTTCGGCGAGCGTCCGCGTACTTGCGTTTGATCTCGGCGAGGTCCTCTTTGATGATCGCGCGGATGTTTGCATCGTCGGACAAGATCCGGTTGTACTCGATGATCTCAGCCAACAGTTTCGCGTGTTGGTCGCCGAGTTTTTCTTGCTCAAGGTTGACCAGTTGGCCGAGCGTCATTTTCAGGATCGCATCGGCTTGAACGGCGGTCAAGCGATAGTTTTCGGCTTCGCCACGTTCTTCTTGGAAGATCTTATAGCCTTCATCGCCAAGGGCCCGCTTCATCATCGACGATGGGCAGTCGATCTGCATCAAGCCCTGTTTGGCTTCGGCTTGTGTCTTGGAGCTACGGATCGTTTTGATGACTTCATCAATGTCCGCCAACGCCATCAGCAAACCTTCGACGGTATGCTTTTGCTTGCGAGCACGAGCGAGCAAGAACTGAGTGCGACGGCGAATGACGGAAACTCGGTGCCGCAAGAACTCGGTCAAGAAATCTTTGATCGAAAGCTCGCGAGGCTTCCCGTCGACCAAGGCCATGAAGTTCATGGAGAACGAGGTTTGCAGCGGGCTGTATTTGTACAGCTGTGTCAAAACAACGTCTGGATCGGCGTCGCTTTTGACTTCGATCTCGAGCTTGACCGGTTCCTTCAAGTCAGACAGGTCACGGATGCCCGAGATCCCTTTGACGCGGTCGGTTTTGACGAGGTTGGCGATCTTTTCAACGACACCGTCACGGGTTTGTTGGAAAGGTAGCTCGGAGACGACAATTTTGAAGCGGTTTTTCTTTTTCGGGATCGGCACGATCTCGCACTTCGCACGCACCGCGATCGTGCTGCGACCGGTTTGGTAGGACTTAATAATTCCTGCGCGGCCACAAATCGTACCGCCGGTCGGGAAGTCCGGGCCGGGTAGCACGGTCATGATCTGGGCAATCGAGCAATCCGGGTCCTCGATCACCATGTCCAACGCATCGCAGACTTCGCCCAAGTTGTGCGGTGGGATCGAAGTCGCCATCGAAACCGCGATACCGCTGGAGCCGTTGACCAGCAAGTTCGGGAATTTACTCGGCAGCACCGAAGGCTCAAGCCGGCGTTCATCGTAGGTTGGAGTGAAGTCGACGGTATCGAGCTTCAGATCGTCCAGCATCATTGTGGCGACGGCGGACATGCGAGCTTCGGTATATCGCATCGCCGCAGGAGGCAGGCCTGCGATCGAGCCAAAGTTACCCTGTTTGTCGACCAGTACGTGTCGCATGTTCCATTCTTGGGCCATGCGAACCAGCGTCGGGTAAATAATACTCTCACCGTGTGGGTGATAGTTACCTGAGGTATCACCAGAGATCTTCGCGCATTTGACTCGGGCCGCACCGGAGCTCAAGTTCAGGTCGTTCATCGCGACCAAGATGCGGCGCTGTGACGGCTTCAGGCCGTCGCGAACATCAGGCAACGCACGCGAAACGATGACGCTCATTGCATAGGTCAGGTAGCTGTTTTTTAACTCGTCCTCAATCGGCATCTCCAGAAATCTTTCGATCTTGTCGTTGCCGTCATTGTCGGATTTATCGTCTTCGGGAGCGGGGGTGTCAGTCGACAATTTAGATGCCTTTCAGTGGGCAAAAATTGCTATGGATGGGCTACCGCCAGCGAACCGAGAAAGCTCGCTTTGAACGGTAAAAAACTGCGATTTTCGTTAGTTTTTTGATCGTTGTTTTGAAGCCCCAATTCTACCAAATTTTGGCACATTCAACAATGAGCCCTAGGCGTTCGTTTCCCGGTTTTATCCAAGCATTTCCTGAGCAAAAACAGAGCGAACAACGCCACCAAAAAACGCTTGTCTGCGGCACGTTTTTGAGTCTCGCAAAGGCTTCGTTGTAGCCTACTTAAATCACTTTATAAACCCAAGCTGGTCTTGTTGCTTGTGCGCCATCGGAGCTGAGTTGGACTACCGCCTTTCAGACAGGATTTCCTACTAAAGCCGGGACTACAACCCGCTGCAAACGATTCACGTCGTTGTAGTAAGTAAGAGGCCGCTTCGAATCTTTACCGCGACGCCGAGTTTCAGCCGTCACTGCCCTGCCCCGCTGCCCAGCAGTTGACTCACTGTCGTCAAAATGGGTTGTTGAGGTTTGAACCGTCCGCTTGCAGCCACAGAAAAAAGCCCAACTAAGTGCCAACTTCGCCCTAGTCTGGATTCACTTTTGGCGGTTGTTATGATCCAATTAAACTGTGTGATCCGATCAAATCAACCTTTGCCTAACAAACGCGAAGGCTGCTGGTCGAAGAAACCACTTTTATACGCCGAGGTAGTCGGCCAACTATTCATCTTTGCCAGTTCGGATTGGCACGCCGTTCCGAGCTGACACGAAACTACAAAAGCATGTTTGAAATCAAAGTCCCTGGGTTCGGTGAATCAATTCAAGAAGTTCAAGTCGCTAACTGGCTAAAAGAAGTCGGTGACTGGGTCAACAAAGACGACGATTTGGTGGAGCTAGAGTCTGAAAAGGCTTCGCAAAATTTACCTTCGGACTTCGAAGGTGTTTTGACCGAAATCAAAGTCGCCAACGGTGAGTTTGCTGCCGTCGGCGACCTGTTGGGGATTATTTCTCCACAGGAAGGCGGAGGTGGTAATGCCAAGCCAGCCGCTGATATCAAAGACAGTGCTCCTGCTGAAGCTTCGGCTAATTCGGGAGCGATTATGCCAGCCGCTGAACGCCTTTTGTCACAGTACAACATTTCAGCCGACGCAGTCACCGCAACCGGCCCCGGCGGACGGTTGCTCAAAGAAGACGTCCAGAACTACATCGACTCTAAAGGCCTCAAGTCCGGTGGTGCTCCAGCGGCACCCACACCTGCTCCAAGCGCCGCCAAACCGGCCGCCGCGAATCGCAAGCCCCCTGCCCCGACCCGGTCAACCGTCGACAAGGATCCGATCAGCGTCGAACGCGAAGAAAAATCCGTGCCGATGAGCATGATTCGCCGAACGATCGCTAAGCGTTTGGTTGAAGCTCAGCAAACAGCCGCATTGCTGACAACCTTCAACGAAATCGATATGCAACCGGTCAAGGAACTGCGTTCGAAGTACAAAG
>CAZKTR010000292.1:0-4742 GCA_964555525.1 uncultured Pirellulaceae bacterium | reverse complement strand
TTTGAGGGAACGTTCTAGAATTTATCCATTTCCGATCGCGTAAACATGGCACCCTTGCTGGTTAAATACAATTGGATGTTTCCTTGGGACCAGACTGCCAATGGCTTTCAGTTCCTTAAATCACCCACTCAATTCCCGGAAGAACCTAAAAAAACGGCAGGGCGATTTGATCGCACCTGCCGTTTTGCTTTTTTATTTGCCATAAACAACAAGCCCGAATTGGGCTTTGCTGCCACCACCGATTTATCGTAACGGGCGATTGCGAAGCCGCCGAGTCTTCTTGTTGATCGGAGACCGCCGTGTATTTGACCCGTCAAGCTCGGGCCCATCTAGCTCATCGAGCGGGAGCAGGTCTTCGTCATCTCCGTCTAGCGGAGTGATGTCCTCAAGATCTTTCTTGATGTCGTCCAGATCGTCGTCGCGATCAGGCACGAAATCTTCTTCGACTGGCTCTAGCGATTTCAATGGAGGCGGTGGCAGAAGATTCGAGTCCGCCGAAGCTCCGCCAGCTCGCGGTGCAAGTGGATCCGACAGAATCGAACCAACTCGGCCGTGCCGTCGGTCTTGACGTTGATGCTTACCACCAAAATCCGGATAGTCGTAGTCATACGGCCCGCAGCACATGCTGCAACCAGTGGATATGAAGCAGACCAAAGCTGCAATTGCTAGTGAAATTTGATTTTTCATGGGATGACCTGGTTTTGGTTGGTCAGCGAAAAGTTGTTTAAAACTGATGGTTTGATAGGGAAAAACAGCGCCTGTTCCAGACCTCGCTAGTACATACCTTCCCCGTCAACATCAATTTCTTCATCGAACACTTTGTTCGAAGGACTGTTTGAAACTGAGATAGCGGCGGTCTGTGCTAAGTCGGTCTGGAACAAAGCACTAATTTGCTTTTATTCGAGCCCGCGTGCTTTCGTTAGATTGCTCGGGTCGAGAAAAGCCCAATCGCTCCCAGTCAATATTGCTGTTTTGGGAAACAGCAGTATTGGTTCGTGGTGAAGTCGAAGTGACTTCGCGTCTATTGTTTGACTGCTGAGCAGTCGTTGCTGAGATCTTGCGAACTCGTACGCGGTTATCTGTTTGTGTGGTTGCCCTTAGTCGTTTGACACCAGCAGAACTCATACTGTCTCGCTGTGGTTTGATCGATCGGGCGGTACGATTCCCGCGATTTACTATTCGTGCGGCTACCGGCTTGAATTCTTCTTTGGCTGAACTTGCAACCGGTTGCTGGTAGCTCACTTGTTGTACTTCCGAACCACGCTGTTGCCGCGAGCTGGTTTTGCTCAAACTATTTAGTATCGGCACGATAGGTTCTGGAACACTCTGGATTGGAGTTCCATTAATCGGAATGCTATTGACCGGTTCTTGATAAAATGGCTGAACTTCCTGACCGCTGTAGGGTACTGAATTCAGAGGCACGATTCCGTGTGGATCCGAGATTGGAGCATTGCTGTAGCCAGTCTCGTAGCTCGCCGGCAGGCTTGGAGCTGGAGCGATGTAGCCTGTGTTGCCGTTACTTGCCTGGTTGGAACCGCGACTGATGACTTGAGGTCGAGTCCAACCGTAGTTGAGCTCACGACTGGCACCGCGGCGTCGAGCATGTTCTTGGGCGTCAATGTATGCTTTGCCCGACCAAGGACCTTCTTGGTACTCAACTCCACTGTAAGCCAGAATCGTTCCTTTGCGATGATGCAATAAAGCGATAACTTTGTTGTATTCGACAACTGCTGTGTAGAACGCAATTTCTGCTTGTGATCGTCGGCGTTGCGAATCCAAAGCCACGTCCAACGATTCGACACCCGCGTCTTCCAAACGCTCAAAGTGCTTTACTTCTTCGTCGGTGCTAATCCAGCGGTTAAAGGCCGATCGCATGATCATTTGGTTAGCGGCCAATGCTCGCATTGTTTCGCTAAGTTCTTTTGTAATATCTAGTTCCAAATCTTCACCGCGAGCAATTTCGCGAGCAAGCTTTAGCTGGGCGTTTCGGACGTTAGCCTCTTCGCGTCGGAAGCCGATTGGCAGTGCAAACGTTCCATTCAATGCCAATTCTTGGTGATCCCCACCATAAAGCTCGTTCAACGCTCCGCTGTTTATATCAGGGAAGGCGTTTGAATCGCCATCGGTCCCGAATCGGTTACCTAAACCAAGCCAGCGATAAACCAATGACACGTCTAACTGAGGCAACAAGCCGTTCTTTGAATACTGTACTGCGAGTTCACGCTTCTTGATTTCCCAGCGTCGACGGCGAACTTCAGGGCGGTATGTCAAAGCTTCGCACAGTGACTCACACCAGTTGAACTCAACCGGAGCCTTGACGGGTTCATCGACCGGGCGAATAAAGCGTCCGTCGGTAGCACTCCAGCCAAGCAAAAATCGAAGTTGACCTTCAGCGTTCAACAAGTTGTTGTAGGCATCGATAACTTGGGCATCAAAGAAGTGATACTGCTCACTTGCTTGAGCAACATTTTGGATGTTGACTTCAGCACCTTCTTTGTACTGATCCTCGATGATTCTCCACGTTTCCAATGCCGCGTCGCGACCGGTTTTGGCAGCTTCAAAGCTTCGGTAAGCCAAGTACAAATCCCAATAACGGATTTCCAAGTTGGTGACCATGTTATGCAACGTTGCTTCAAGGTTCGCAATCTCTTGATCGGTATTGATCCGAGAGATCACGATCGGCATTCTTTGAATAAACGCACCTCGACCTCGCAACAACGGTTGGCGAATTTCTGCCTCTAAGCTGGCTCGGTAGAAACTATCGAGCTGCTGAATACCGCCATCAGTAATTAGTGGGTTATTGTTTTCGGTATACTGGTTTATGCTCCGAAAGAACAACTGAGTACCATTGGCAGACTTTTTCGAGAACTCGTTTTGCCAAGATACTTGTGTCTGAGTAAATACGTCCGCGCTAATAATGATACTGCTACCATTTCGTGGCTCATCACTGGTCGTCAAGCTCACGCTACTGGTATAGGCCGCGTCAAAATCAGCCAAAGCCGCTTCAACGCCTTGATTACTATCCAACGCAGTGTTTGTCAGAATATTCGACGGTGACGAAATCGTACCAGGAGTCGAAATGAATCCAGGCTCCGATTCACGAATCGCAATGTTGTAGATTGACGAAGCCGCCTCAACTTGATTGGTCAAGTTGTCGACACCAGGCGAAACACGAGTCGCTGTTAGCGATGGAGTTCCGTAGCCTCGCAAGATCTTGGTGTTCTGCAGAGCCATCGAGACAACGTCTTCCAACGTTAGGTCTTCGAAGTTAGCAAAATCCGAATCGATCACAGTTAACGGCTGTTGAGACTGAGTAACCTCTTCCAGCGATGGAATATCAACATCGGGATACTCGACCGCGGTTGCCTTGTCGATATAGTACGACAGGTCGCCGGTATCGTTGAGGTAGAGTGGCTTCGTGGGTGAGCACCCAACGGCCGCAACACAAGCAAAGCCGCAGCCAATTGCAAGTGATAAGTTTCGAACGAACGTTTTGTTTTTTGAAGGGTAGGTATTCATCGGACTTCATCCTGAAGTGAGACAAAAACGCTTCGTGGCTCACAGTCGAGCCACGAATGCGTTTACGGCAAGCAATGTGCTTGCCCATTGAACCCCCCGGTTCTGTCAATTCTCGCTAGCCGGATGGAACCGACCAGCCAAAAAAGCACTGACGCAAACGTTATCGTCGAGCCGGCCGGCAAACTTTGACTAATCCGTAAATTTTAACACTCGCCGCTAGCACGCCATCGCTGGCAAGCTAGACTACCCGCAGCAAAAACACCCTTTTGCCGTGGGTTTTAACAAGGATTTGAATTTCCCCTACGATCCCTCACCCCCTAAGATTCTTTCGTACGCAAGCGTGCTAACGACAACGGACGATAGGAATAACGTGAGCCGTTTTGGCGCTAGCCACGGTTTATGAACGATGAAACCGTGGCTAGCGCCAAAACGGCTAATAAAACGACAAACTCTGGCGACCCAGCTACATCGACACGCTCCTCAACAAGCAAGCATCCTGTGACTTTTGAAAATACACTCCTTCGTTTAGCCGTCGTGTTTTTCTTGATGCTTGTCTCCGTGGTTCACCTTCAAGCCCAAACTAACCGTGCCGAGCGACCGCTATCCAAAGAACAAGCCAAACGAACGATTCGGTTACTCAAACCGCTCGATAAAAAGCTAGCCGAAACAAAGCCGGGAGAATGGTTGGATCAACACCGAGAACAAGGCCAACGGTTTGCCAAGTGGGCGTCGATCAAACCCAACATACTGACCGTTCGTAAAACAACGTTGTATATCCAACCCATTGGCACGTTTTCAGAAACCGAAACACAGCTTACCAAGCAAACGGCCGAATACTTAAAGGCGTACTTTAATTGCCCCGTCAAAACGTTGACGACGATCGATGCAAGCACGATCCCAGCAACTGCTCGCCGGGTCCATCCTCAGTGGGGTGACGAACAATTGTTAACAACACACATCTTGGAAAAAATCCTCGAACCTAACCTCCCAGACGATGCATTTGCAACCATTGCATTCACCAACCAAGACCTCTGGCCTGGCGATGACTGGAACTACGTCTTTGGCTATGCAGCGTACTACGATCGAGTTGGCGTGTGGTCGCTGTATCGATTTGGCGATCCAGACGCAAGCAAAGAGTCGTACAAAAAGTGCCTTCGACGAATGATCAAGTTAGCCACTCACGAAACGGGGCACATGTTTTCGATGAAGCATTGCATTAACGC
>CAZKTR010000291.1:0-4758 GCA_964555525.1 uncultured Pirellulaceae bacterium | reverse complement strand
GAAGGAGGACTATTATGATCGCGATTAACACAGGTTTGATTTTGATCATGGGCGGCCTGTTGATTCCGCTGTTTGGCAAACGGCTTGGCCGCTTCGCTTCGGTAGCCGTTGCGATCGTTGGTTTGGTTTGGTACTTGACGATGCCGACCGAGGCACCCGTCGAAGTCCAGCTGATGGGCCTTGAACTGATGCCGCTGCGGGTCGATAAACTGAGCTGGATCTTCGGACTAATTTTTCACATCGCTGCGGTGGTGTCGACGTTGTACGCGCTACATGTGACGGATACCAAACAACACATTGCTGGTTTGGTCTATGCCGGTGCTGCGATCGTTGCCGCGCTGGCGGGTGACTTGGTGACGCTGTTTATCGCTTGGGAACTAACCGCGATTGCTAGTGTGGTTCTAGTATGGGCCAGCAATAATGAAACCTCGTACCATGCCGGGATCAGGTACCTGATCATCCAAGTCGGCTCGGGCGTGCTGTTGCTCTCGGGCGTGATCTTGCACTATTGTGAAAATGGCTCAGTCTTGTTCACGCACTTCATGGATTTGATCCCCGGCGAGACAACATCGTTCTACGATTTCCCGTTGTCAGCCAAACTGATTTTTATCGCCTTTGGGATGAAATGTGCGTTTCCGTTGCTGCACAACTGGCTGCAAGACGCTTACCCGAAAGCCACCATCACGGGCACTGTGTTTTTAAGTGCGTTCACGACTAAGTTGGCCGTGTACGCATTGGCACGTGGTTTTCATGGCACCGAAGAATTGATCTGGATCGGTTGTACGATGACGCTGTTCCCGATTGTCTTTGCGGTGATTGAAAATGACCTGCGGCGGGTATTGGCTTATAGCTTGAATAACCAGTTGGGCTTCATGGTCGTTGGGATCGGCATCGGTACAGAGCTGGCTCTTAACGGAACCGCTGCTCACGCGTTTTGCCATATCATCTATAAAGCGCTATTGTTCATGTCGATGGGGGCGGTCTTGTACCGAGTTGGCACGACCAAAGCGACCGAGCTTGGTGGGCTACACAAATCCATGCCATTGACAACCGTGTTTTGCATCATTGGCGGCGGAGCGATCGCTGGCTTTCCATTGCTCAGTGGCTTTGTAAGTAAGTCGATGATTATCTCGGCAGCCGGTGAAGAGCACATGTTTTGGGTGTGGATCGTCTTGTTGATCGCTTCGGCGGGTGTGATGGAACACTCGGGCATCAAGATCCCGTTTTTTGCTTTCTTTGCTCACGACTCGGGCAAACGAGTCAAAGAGGCGCCTTGGAACATGTTGCTGGCGATGGGAATCGGAGCGACGTTTTGTATTGGCATCGGCGTTTGGTACTCGCCGCTGTACGCAGCCTTGCCGTTCAAACTGGATCATGCCTACGAGCCTTACACTAGCGGCCACGTGATTTTGCAAATGCAGTTATTGTTGTTCGCGGCGCTGGCGTTTGTGGTACTGATGAAAACCGGTTTGTACCCCGAAGAAAAACGATCCGAAAACTTGGACACCGATTGGGCATATCGCAAAGCGTTTCCAGTGCTGTGGACCGGATCGAAGTCAATGTACTCGTCGGTCGACAAGGCGTTTCGCACAGGATTTGTGGGTTTGATCACCGCGTTTATCGACCGTTTGAATCAGTCGTTTAACGAACAAGGAACCTTTGGCAAGACTTGGTCGACTAGCACGATGGCGTTTTGGTCGGCGTTGTTCTTGGGTATTTTCTTGGTGATGTATTACTTGCAAGGCGGTTCGTGGGGTTAGCGGTAGGGGAAATCAGCTTTTGAAGCTGAGTGTTTTGGTGACCCGACGCGTAACTTTTTAAGTCGCGTTAGTACAAGCTCGACGCGCAAGCGAGTGCATCACGCGACTTGTAAAAATGCACTCGCTGGCGCGTCGAGCTTGTATTGAGCCCCCTCTGCACTTTGAATTTCGCTGCGAAATTCAAAGTAGTAGCCTCATCCACTACGAGGGACCGGCCTTGTGCGGCGGAAGACGTTTGTCTTTCTTGATGGTGTTTTCGCAATTGACACGGTAAACTACGGACATCGCTAGTACGTTTGTAGATTGATTGCCATGTCACTATTCGAAGCCGCTGAAAAGAAAAGCTTGGACGCTGCCAAACCACTCGCGGCGCGGATGCGTCCTCAAAACTTGGATCAATTCATCGGGCAACAACAGTTCCTGGGTGAAGGAAAACTGCTCCGAAAACTAGTCGATGCCGATCGGCTCGGGTCGGTAATCTTTTTTGGGCCACCCGGCACTGGCAAAACAACGCTTGCTCGTATCGTCGCTGGTGAAACTAAACGACGGTTCGCTCAGTTGTCCGCCATTATGCACGGCGTCAAAGACCTTCGCGAAGTACTTCAAAAAGCTCGCGACGAATTGGCGTCTGGAGGGCAGGGCACGCTGCTGTTCATCGATGAAATTCACCGGTTCAATAAGGCTCAGCAAGACGCGTTGCTGGCGGATGTGGAAGACGGCGTTGTGACGTTGATCGGCGCGACCACCTCGAACCCGTTCTTCGCGGTCAACGGGGCGTTAGTCAGTCGCAGCCAAGTGTTCCAGTTCGAACCGCTCGGCGAAGACGATATCACGACGTTAATCTATCGAGCGATCAACGACGCTGATCGCGGTTTGGGAAATCAAGACATCCGGATTGACGACGCAGCTGCATCGCATTTGGCAAAGATTTGCGATGGCGACGCAAGAAAGGCGTTGTCGGTGTTGGAGACGGCAGTTATCGCCGCCAAACAGCCTAACGAAGAAACCATCCAAATTAATTTAGATGCGATGAAGATGGCAGTAGGCCGCCGAGCGGTCCAGTACGATCCGACGGGTGATGAGCATTACGATTGTGCGAGTGCGTTGATCAAGAGCATTCGCGGCAGTGATCCCGACGCAGGGCTGTACTGGCTGGCTCGGATGCTTGAAGGCGGCGAAGACATCCGTTTCATTTGCCGGCGTCTAATTATTTTGGCTAGCGAAGACATTGGCAACGCGGATCCTCAAGCGTTGCCGTTGACTATCGCTTGCAGTCAGGCTTGTGAGCAAATCGGATTGCCCGAATGTCAGTTTACGCTCTCCCAAACCGTCGCGTATTTAGCCTGTGCTCCTAAATCCAACGCCGCAACGGTCGCCATCAATTCGGCGCGAAAAGACGTTCGCGAGGATCGAATTTTGCCTGTGCCACGCCATTTGCGAGACAGTCATTTTGCTGCTGCCAGCGAACTTGGCCACGGTGACGGCTATCAATACTCACACAACGAAGCCGATGGCGTTTCCGCACAGGATTATTTGGGTGTTGAAAAAGAATATTACCAACCGGTGGATCGAGGTTTCGAAGCGGAGCTCCAAGCTCGACTGATCTCGATTCGAGCTAAGTTAAAGGGTGAAGACTGATGAAGAACTTAATTCGATTGAGTGTACTCGTTTGCGGGTTGGCTTTTGTTGGCTCAATCTTTGGGCAAACTGGCAGTGGCGACCGCTCACAAGCAAGTCCGGCCAATGCAGGTCCGGTCTGGGAGATGATCGACGTCGACTGCAAGCAAGCCAGTTTGCGTGGGCTACATGTGTTGGATGCGCAGCACATTTTTGCCAGCGGTAGCATGGGGATTGTTGTTCACTCGGTCGACGGCGGTGCCAACTGGAACGTACAATCGGTAGCTGGCGCGGAGGAATTGGATTTCCGCGACATCCACGCGATCGACGCCAATAATGTGCTGATTATCAGTTCGGGCACGCCGGCTCGAATCTACCGCAGTAGCGATGGTTGTCGGACTTGGACGAAAGTTTGCGAACGCCCTGACGCGAAATTTTTCTTTGATGCGATCGACTTTTGGGACAAGCAAACGGGAGTTGTGATGGGCGACCCGATCGATGGTCAACTTTGTTTGCTGAAAACCATCGACGGTGGCAAAACTTGGAAGCAACTCGAAACCGCGCCAAAGACGAATTCGGGCGAGGCTGGTTTTGCTGCCAGCGGAACGAACACGATTACTGACGGCCAGAACCGACTGCTGGTTGCTCTAGGAAGCGCAGAAGAAAACACTTCACAGGCCAGTAGTCGAATCTTACTGTCCGAAGATCGAGGTGCTACTTGGCAGGCGGCAGCGGTGCCGATTAAGCGAACGCCGTCGGCCGGAATTTTTTCACTGTGCGTTTGCGAGGGAAAAAAGTTGGTTGCTGTTGGTGGCGATTACAAGAAACCGGATGAAGTCAACGACACCTTTGCGAGATCAATCGATGGCGGTAAGACTTGGTCGAGGATCGAATCAAAAAACAGGTTAACGGGTTTTCGCAGTTGCGTTGCGATCACCTCTGATGGTCACCTAGTTGCAGTCGGTCCCAATGGCACGGACTATTCAGCTGACTTTGGTGCAAATTGGAAGCGACGATCGGATGAAGGCTTCCACGCGATCGATTTCACTGCCGATGGAAAAATCGGTTGGGCAACAGGAACGCTCGGCCGAATCGGAAAGTGGACTGGAAATACATCCGAAAAATAGAACTTCGACCACAGTTGATAAGGTTGCCCAGAAAAGATTCCCTTTTGGTGCGAAAACCTCGGCTGAGCAAGCCATCCTTGCAAACAAAGATCATCTGCCTGTCGGTAAAAGTACACCGCGTGCTGCATAAACTCCTGCCCCAGCACTCCACGCAAACGCTCACCACCTTCGTGCTCAAACCGTTCTACCTCTTCACCGGCTCCTCATCTCGAAACTCGGCAAGCAACGCTTCTAAATCGACTCGACGTTGCTCG
>CAZKTR010000290.1:0-4779 GCA_964555525.1 uncultured Pirellulaceae bacterium | reverse complement strand
ATTGAATTGGAATCGCACTATGAGCCAAGTAAGCAGAGGTGCGACGGTTGGCCCGTCCGATCTCAAGTGTTGGGTAGAGCTCAACGCCAGGACGGCCTTCGATGTTGGTAATTTTTAAACGAAAGATTCCACCTTGAGCGAAATTCTGTCGTCCAGGAACCACGATTGGAACTGAATCGTAACGACCAACGCCTGATACGTCCCAGCTGACGTTCATCAGCTGAGGCTTGTCGAAGAGAACTTGTACGTTTTGTCCAATGGAAGCACCTAAAGAGCCGTAGCCGCCCGGTGCAGCGCCTGGGCCAAGGCTACGAGTCGCTGAAAGTACGCCAGGCCCCGGACCTCCGACGCCCGGACCAGGTTCCAATAGACGATGGGCTGGTGGTAAATTGTGTGCCGACGGAATTCCAGCGCGAATACCACGCACTTGGCCGATCGCCGAACTGGTCAATGTGGCCAACGCCACAATAGCGATGCCCGTTAAATAACGTGCGTACATCTGATTTCCCCCTTGGAATGTTAGTCAAATTCAGCAAGCCGGTTTGACGAAATGCAATTCGCCGATCCATCGACAAATCGAAAATATGATTTTCTAAGTGTTTGTTTGCCCAGATCAGTTAATGTTTGACGCTGGCAGTTAAACCAGCACCTACGAAAACTGAGGTGGACCCAAATTTCAGACGCTTCTAGACTCTGCGTGCAGCGCAAAGGCTGCGGGCTGTATCGATTGAAACGTCACTTTGCCTTAGTTCGGCGCGTTACAATGCTTTTCTTTGGAAAAATCCTCACAACTTAACAATGAAGCAAGAATTACCTATCGCCGTTGGATTGCTAGCGATCGGTGGCTTGCTGTGGTTGTCAGGAAGTTGGACAAGTAGCCCTGAATCACAAGTAATTGAAGCTCAACGAACCGCTAGCACCACAGAATTGCAGTCGAGCTTTGTCCAGCAAGCGACTTATCAAGCCGAATCAAGTCTTAACAAGCAGTTGCCGTCCAAGCCCATCAATCCACTGATCGCTGAAAAAGATGCTTTGGATGAAGAGACGATCGGCCCGCAAGATTTTTCGTTACCAATCAAAGACTTTGCAACGGATTCTCATACCCAATCGGGCACCACGCTTTCGACGGCCGACTTCTTGCATGCAGCACCAGACCCGCGTTCGGCCGAGTTTTTGACGGGAGCCTCTTGGCGGATCGCAAATTCAATTCCCTTCGGAATGTCCATCAAACTAACAGGGTCGTTATTCGACCAAAACACGGCTGCCAGTGGGCAGTACTTCCAAATGGGGCAGGGGAGTCACCGTTCTCGTTTGGAGCTAGAGTTCCAAGCGGGCCCAGAAGTTGCCAACAGCTTCCAGCTTTGTGACGGACGTTTTGTCTTCCGCCTGCAAACCTCTGGTGGAAAACAGCAATTTGAGTTCGTTGATTTAAATCGCTTTAACGAGCAAACCACTGCAAACACAACGTTTACGCCTTCCAATTGGATCGCAACTGGCGGCCTAGCCAGCTTGCTGGAGCAATTCAATCAAAGCTTCAATTTCGGTGCACCCAAACAAGTCACTGCCGCCGATCAAACCCAACTGACCATCATTCGCGGCTGTTGGAACGAGCGAGCATTGCGAGATACGTTGGGCAGCCGAGCGGAGATCGTTTTCCCAGACAAACCAAAGATCAGGTCGCGCAACGCAATCCCCTGGGATAGTATTCCTCAGCAACTTCCTCACGGCATCGAAGTGGTGTTTAATAACGATGCCTTGTTGGGTGAGTTTCCACGCGAGATCCGCTACCTTAAGTTTGTTTCCAATCCAGACGGTGGTGCGATGCGTCTGGAGCCCATGATGACGTTGCAATTTTCCCGCCCCGTGGAAACCGACCCACTAACTGAGAACATGTTCGTGATTCGTTCGAGGGACATTGAATCAGTAGACACAACCGATCGGTACTTGACGCAGGTCAAATCGATTTTGGCGAAGCGTCAAGCGGAAAAGAAGTCCAATGAACAGCAACTGAAGTAAGCAGTCGGAGTACCAATGCGAGCGGTTATTCAACGCGTGTCTTCAGCCAGCGTCACGGTCGACAATCAAACCACTGGTCAAATAGAAAAAGGACTGCTGGTTTTACTCGGGGTAGGGCAGGGCGATACGCCGGCGGATCTGGATTATGTTTTTCAGAAAACCATCGGTTTGCGGGTTTTCGAAGACGCTGCCGGCAAGATGAATTTAAGCCTAACCGACGTTGGCGGACAGCTATTGGTCGTTAGTCAATTCACGCTCTATGGTGACGTTCGTAAAGGAAAACGCCCCGGCTTTGGCGCCGCCGCTCCACCAGAACAGGCGAACGAAATGTACGAAACGTTCGTGCAACGAGCCAAGGAAAATGAAATTCACGTTCAAACGGGAGTCTTTCAAGCGGACATGCAAGTCGCGTTGGTCAATGACGGGCCAGTGACGATTTTGCTAGATAGCAAAAAGATGTTCTAGAAAAAGTGGTTTGAGTGTTCGGAGGAAATCAACGATGAATGGTTGAATGTCCGTGACTAAACCAGCGATCGATGATTCCCGCGGCCGAATGAGGATCGTCAGACACGTGCCCGCAAATGCACTCCATCATGTAGTTATCGCTAAAAATCATGGTGACCAACAGAATTAAGTTGGCGTAGGCCAAGACATTCGGAAGGCGGTCTTTACCAAAGAACTTCAGCGCCGTTCCGAAGCTGCGTTTTGCTTTAGGGAGTTTTCCTTGCCAGTTAACCGCATACACTTCGTCCAACACCAAGTGCGAGATAAAGCCGATCACTACCGCCCAAGCTTTGTAGACTCGGATTTCTAAATCAGGCGACAAGCAAACTAAAAAAGTCGCCATTCCTGCCACCAACGCGGCTGGGATACTGTGCCACATGCCTCGGTGTTTGGTGAATTTTTTGAATAAATTGCCAATCCCAAAACGGATTCCGACATACATCACCCCCGCAACAAACACCATTTGCTCGGCGTCCAACTCCAACTGTTGGAAACGGTGGATCATTAGCATCGGTACGATCACCGATACAAACGACAGCATTTCTCGCTGGGGAATCCCCGAGTTACTGTCTAGATCTGGCAACATCCCGGCGACACTGCACAGCGCAGCGGCGACCAAGGCATGGGCCGGGGGAACATCAAACATCGTAAACCCGATTGCCGCATAGCCCACGCCAATCACCGAGCTGGTCGTAATGTGGGTTTTAAAATCAGCCATAGGTTTAAGTTCTCGGTTGTAGCTGGGCTCGCCAGAGTTCAGGTTTTCAGTAGCACATCCTGAAGTCTGGCGACTCCAGCTACCTAAACCCTCAAAAATGAAATGTAACAAAACATTAAGCTACCACTGACCAAAGACGCTCGCCAACACGAGTTTTTAACTGATCTAAACCGCTAGCAGTTATGCTCGCAAGTCAACGTTCCCTTGAGCCAATAGCTGGAATCTCGTTTAATGCGTCTCACGTTGCTGCAGCCAAGTTTCTTCTGGTCAGCAACTCAACCTTGAAATCGCTTTTTCATTCGTGGTCACTCACGACCGCTTAGGACTCATCATGACATTCTATGACATCATCATTCTAGTTTTGCTTTTAGGCACCGTACTCTTCGGTTACTGGAAGGGACTGGCTTGGCAGATCGCCTCGGTCGCTGCTGTTGTTGTTAGCTACTTTGCTGCGTATCGGTTTCGTGATCAAGTCGCCCAGTACGTCCAAGCTGAATACCCTTTTAACCGCATTGCCGCGATGCTGATTATTTTCGTGGCTTGTTCGCTGATCATTTGGTTGGCTTACGCCTATGTTAACCGATCGCTAGAGAAAGCGGAGTTGGATGGTTTCAACCGCCAGATGGGCGCTTTAGTTGGAGCGTTTTTGGGAATCTTACTGTGCATGGTCGTCACGATGTTTTCGGTTTCGCTTTTGGGCCAGCGCGCACACGATTCAATTCACTATTCAAAATTCGGCCCCTATGTCCTCCGAGGAATCTCGATGGTCCACACCGTCGTGCCCGAAGAACTCTCGGCATCGCTGGATCCACACTTTGATAGATTTTATCAACAGACGGGTTACGATCCCAACCAGCCAGTCGACATCAACAGCTTCCCAGCTTATCAAAATTCAGGTGTAAACTCGAATTCAGTCGCCGGCGGTAGTGAGTACAACAACGTATTTAATCCCAGCAGCGGTCAGTCTTACCAAGGCAACTGGTCTACCAGTCCAGCAACCGGGCAAAACCAGAACCCATACGCCAACGTAAATCAGCAGCCGAACTACAATCAAACTCAGACCCAAGCTCAAGCTCGGTATAGCTATCAGCCGAACGCCAACAATCAAGGCACCAACTACCTTCCACAGGCTCAGCAACCAGCACCAACGCAGCCGTCACAAGGTTATAGCCTGCCGGTTGAAATAAAGCTTGATGAAACAATTTTGAATGGGGCAGGGCGGTTACTAAGAGACCGGCTGACGAACCCCAGCGGCAATTGATGAACCGCTTTTAGGCGAACGCCTTTTTGGTTTTACAAGATCAACAACAGCACCGTCAGCGTTAGCATCGACAGCGCGGTTGAAATCACAACCGAACTCGCCGCAAGGTCGGCGTCGGAATTCATTTGCTCGGCCAACACGTAGCTTGAAACCGCTGTTGGCATCGCCGCCAGCACCACCAACACTTGTCGCTCGACACCGGCCAATCCCATCCACGACGCGATTGCCCAACCAGCCGCCGGGCATACGACACATTTGATCGCCGTCGAAATCAACGGCA
>CAZKTR010000289.1:0-4780 GCA_964555525.1 uncultured Pirellulaceae bacterium | reverse complement strand
CTGCCGGCTTGTCGTTAAACTCGCTTCGCTCTAAATGATGGATAATCGAAAATAATGGTTAGCCATTAAATTTCACCAAGAACCTATATTATGAGGCCCAAAAAGTTTACCAAGCCCGCAAAAAGCGAAATTTGAAGACTTTATCGCGACCCAAATCGGTGCTTTTTTCGTATCTGTCCTCAAGTCTGTGCAATAGTTGATTGCATGACCACCGGCGGGAGCTGCCGGTTAATGCACGGTTCAATACGATCGACTTGCCATGGATTGGCGTTCGCTACGCACACTTTTGTCGCGTGGGCTGTAAACGAATTCGCTGGTTTGTGGAGAGTTTTAACATGGGTTCAATTCAACAAATAGCAATGGCCGCCGTCTGTTTAGCCGCCGCTTTTGCTTTTGGTAGCTTTATCAATCAAGCCCCCAATCAACCATCAAGTCAAACCGCTCTGGAGTCCCCAGACCAATTGAGATCTTTGATGGATCAAGACCTACCGGTTCATAAAAGCCCCGCCAAAACACCTTTGCTGCAGACGCTTTCCCCTCGTCTACCAATGCCAAGCATAAAAACCGATGACAGCCTATTCCCAAGCCAAACCTTGAATCCACTTGGCCAACGCCCTTCAAGTGTCAGTGAAATCCCTCCGCCAAACGACTTGACCGGGCGAATTGCCTCCCCTGCAAATAACTCAGCGCCCGTGTTAATCACGCCTGATTCAAATACCGTGGCTACCCATGCCCCCACATTTGGCTCTGACTCCCGAGGAGAATCGTCGATGCCGACGGTAGCCCCTCAGAAGTTCGGCAGCAGTCCAAACCTAGCTGACTCCATGCGAGAACCTTTCCAACCAGCCTTCGACGACCAATCACAACCGCCTTTCGAAAACGCGCCTGTGTTTGTTGCCGCTGAATATACCGACACTGCAACTTTGCCTACATCGCCAAACTCACGATCGGAATCATACATCGCATCAAAGCCGCGCTTGAGTCCGATCGAACCAACTTCAGAATTTGCCACTGGGTCTAACCTCACACAAGCCCCTGCAATGCCTTTTGATAATTCGGCCCCGATTGCGAGCAACCCATTTAGACGCAGTTTTGATCACGCCAACAGTCGCGAACAAAGTCGGAGCAACGGCCTAATGCCGATTCCACGCATCAAACAATCCGTCACCATTACTGATCCGGGCGGAGCCTTTGGCAACCGCGATACACAACTAGAATGGCGAAATACTGGCAATGCAACAGTCGCCAACAACAATTCAGAATACTATCCAGAAGCAAATCGTCATCGCGCCACAATGCCACAACAGCGAGTTGCCCGACTTCCACTTCAGCTTAACTCGAACGCCAAGTCCAAACTGACTCGGCTTCGCGACAACACGATTCAGAAGATATCGCTCAGCACCACCCAATTTTCCGAACACGTGGTCGAGCGTGGAGATTCATTGCAATCGATCGCCAGCAAGTACTTTGGCAAACCAGACTTCTACTTGGACATCTACTTAGCCAATCGAGATCGCCTGCGTTACCCGGGCGATATCCGAGAAGGCATGACCATCAAGATTCCGGTCTACCAATAAAGTTTAACGACGAACTGGCAGGCGACGGCGTTTCTCACAGGGCCTCGTAAAACACCGCCCCAAGCCCTTGGCAGCAGCCATGCAATAGACCTGTGAGCCGTTCGCGCTAGCGTCGGGCCTTAACAGAATGCTGCTTAACCCAGCAACGCCCGACGCTAGCGCGTTCGGCTCAGGCCTCGCCGGCTCGTCGATAAACGCAAAACACAAAAAGGCCGCGACAAACGTAAGTTCGTCGCGGCCTTTTATTTTTCAAATTCGCTAAACGCTCTACTTCGCGAGAGCCTTTTCACCAGCTTCTGGCTCAACTTCACCTGGGTTCAAACCCACGGTGTTCATCAGCCATAACAGAGCAGGGGAGGCGACGAAGATCGAGCTGTAAGTACCAACGATCACGCCAATCACCAACGCGAAGGCAAAGCCATGAATCGCGTCACCACCGAACCAGTACAAGATGAACACTACGATAAACGTCGTCAACGAGGTCAAAATCGTACGGCTCAACGTCTGCGAGATACTCGTGTCGATCATTTCGGCCGTAATCTCAGTCCGCTTTCCACGAACTTCACGAATCCGGTCAAACACGACAATCGTATCGTTCAACGAGTAACCAATCACGGTCAACAAAGCCGCGATAATTTCCAAGCTGATCTTAAATTTATCGATCCCGATGATTCCAAACACGCCTGCCAACCAGTGACTAATCGCAATCGCACCCAACACGATCAGCACGTCGTGAACCAAAGCGACCACAGCAGCCAAACCGAAAGCTAGGTTTTGGAATCGAATCCAAACGTAAGCCACAATCCCAATCAAACTCGCCACGATCGCAAGGATCGCTTGGTTACTCGTTTCGCCAGCAATCTGACCACCCACCGAACTGCTAGTTGGGAAGTAAGGCGTCGCATTGAATCGACTCTGCCATTCGTTCAAAATTGCCTCTGCATCCTCATCGCTGCGCACTTCCAACTCAACGGTCCAATCTTTGGAAATCGTCGTGTCAGCAGACTCGTCAGCCAACTGATCCGGCGAGCTCATTTTAATCTGCTCTTCGTCCAAATTCGCTTCGATTCGCTTGGCAGCTTCGAAAATAAACGAGGCAACCGTTTTACCCGAGGCTTTCGGATCGACAGTCAGCTTACGTGAAACTTTGATCAATTTCCTAGGTGCTGGGGCAACCACTGCTTCAGTAGAGCCAATCCCCGTAGCAGCGGCTGGCAACTGATCACTCGGGGCAACTTCGGCCTCTTGAGTCACGACGGGATCAGCACTTTCGGCTTCCATTACTTCAGGCGTTTCAGTTTCCGACGCCATAGGCTCTTCGGATTCTTCATCGGCTTGGTAAACCAACATCGAACCAGTCAACGTGGCCGTAGTCGGCAACACACCGTTCCAAAACGTTTGACCAGACCGACGCCGCAGCGGAGCAACCGAAGACTGGTCGTTATCGCTTGCCTCAGCAGCAGGGCTTTGCGGCGCGCCGTTGATCTTAACCGAGTGCATCATTAACTCGCCTTTGAATGTGTCAGCAAGGATCTCATCGAGCTCATCAAACTTCTCGAACTCAGAACCTTCACCTTCCCATGCTGGCAGATTACTGTCGACTTTATACTTACGACCGACCATGTCGCCTTCACTACCGTAGACCGTCACGTCGAATTCGACTTCTTCGCCGGTATCTCCTGGCATCTTCAATTCCAACTCACCCAACTTACTCCGAATCTCTTCCAAGTCTTGTTTTTCATTGAAGACCATCCGAGCCGTTGAGCCGCCACGCAAATCTTGATCCAAGATTCGTGCCCCCAAGGTAAAGGCTCCGACCAAACCAGCCACAATCAATCCCAACGAAATCAATCCAGTAATTTTGGTCTTGCTCAAGAACTGATAGTTTCCTTTTTCTAGGATCTGCGACATTTTGAGACCCTTTAACCAACGTTTGCGTTCCCAAATATCAAACACCAAGCGCGATACATAAATCGCGGTGAACATCGACATCAGGATCCCCAATACCAACGTCACGGCAAAACCTTTAATTTGCTCAGTTCCGATCGCGTACAATACCAACGCAGTAATCAACGTGGTCACGTTCGCATCGACGATGGTGGTACGAGCCTTATCAAAACCGTTTCGAATTGCCATTCGCAGAGCCGCACCACGTGCCATTTCTTCTCGGATACGCTCAAAGATCAGCACGTTCGCATCAACCGACATACCGACGGTCAAAACCAAACCAGCCAAACCGGTCAACGTAAACTTAACACCGATCGCCATGACCAAAGCCAAGATCAAAACCAAGTTCAACAACAACGCAAAGGCCGCCACGAATCCAGCAAAGCGGTAATAGACCACCATGAACACCAACACCAAAATCATCGACACGCCGATCGCCCAGAAGCCTTTTTGCTTCAGTTCGTTGCCGAGTGTTGATTCAATAAAGTCAGTACTGATCGGCTGTTTGTTCAATGCCACGTCAAGCTTACCACTCTTCAACTGGCCAATCAGGTCGTCAATTTCTGCTCGTGAGAAGTCACCGGTGATCGTTCCTCGTGTCGAGATACGAGACTGAATTGTTGGAGCAGAGTGCAACAGGCCGTCGAGTACGATGCCCATCGGCTTTTCTTTGTTTCTACCCGTCAAACGCCCCATTCGCTTACTGCCATCGCTCGTCAAATTAAATGCAACACTGTTGCCACCTGTATCATCCATTTGCCAAGCAACCTTGGTGAGGTCCTTTCCTTGAACGTCCATGCGTTCTTCTGGCTGAACAACAAGTACTTGTAATTCACGAATCCCCTCTTCCGCTGCCCACTTTGACAAATCCATCTTGGCGGCGTCCATTTTCATACTGAAAAATCTCGGCGGAAGATTGACCATCTCGCCGGTCGAACCGTTACGCACTTGAGTACCGCGAGTCGGAACGAATTTAAATGCGGCGTCTTCCTTAATGATGCCAAGATTTTCGTCCATGATTCGAGCGATACCGACCCACTTACCGAGCACTTGTCCGCTGGCAGATCTAACCTTGTTACTGCGTTCTCCGCGGTCGGCCAGAACACTAGCCGTTTGCACTAGCTCGCTATGGTCTTGTCCATTTGCCAAAATCCGGAACTCGAGCAAGCCAACTTTGACCAAGTTGCTCCAAGTATCTTTCGCTTGTTCCAAATCAACCGTCGGCATCGTGACTTCGATTTTGTCTTTGCCAAGCG
>CAZKTR010000288.1:0-4794 GCA_964555525.1 uncultured Pirellulaceae bacterium | reverse complement strand
ATTGAAAACTTTGGCAACGGTTACCGAGCAGATTTGTGTGCGTGGGATTGGAGCGCTAAACCGAAGAAGGTCTCCGGTAGCCGCAAAGTCAAAACGAAAGTAGATGCCCAGGCAGGATGGCAAGCCACGAAAGCACTCGTTGTCGAAGGAACTACCTACACTTACGAAACGACTGGTAAGTGGCAGTTCGAGCCGACCGGTGAAGTCGACGCCGATGGTTCTTCGAACGGACAAGGTCGTTTGATTGGCGCGATCTTAAAAGATTTCAAGCTGAGCAAACCATTTGAACTTGGAACCAAAGGCGAATATACGGCGCAAGGCGGTGGGCAGTTGTACCTTCGCTGTCAAGACGATTGGTTGAGCCTTGGCGACAACAGCGGGACGGTCGAAACGGTGTTGCAACAGAAAAAAGAAAAGTAGATAGAGTTGGTTAGAAGGCCGCCCGCCGTATGTGGTGACAGTGCTTCCAGCTGCGCGCTGTCTGTAGAAATTAACTCCCCAATTTAGCAACCTAAATGTGCGCAGCTTTCACAGCACGCTTGGCCGCAATCAATAACAACCCGCCGATACTGCCAACCATCAGTCCGATCAGCACAAACAACGTCCGTCCCCAGATCGGATTAGGGATGAACACCAGCAACGACAGAAACAAGGCGGCGAGTAATAACATCTTGCCTAGCATTTCACGTTGTCGATTGTCCATCGCGATCGAGACCGCTGTATCTTCGACAACAATCTCTTTGTCCGTGTTGCTAAAGAACTGATTGATTTCCGCAGCGCGTTCTGGCCGCGGTTCCTGATAGAAAAACTGAGATAATACAAAGAACGGCATCGTGATCGCCATATGACCAATCACACCCAGCGTGACTGATTTCATTTCTGCAAACTCACGATCAGTGAGCGGTTTTTCAAGACCAAGAAAGTACTCGACCGTCTCTGGAGTGATCAAAAATGCAATGGTGGCAGACACCGCTAGGCCTACAAGAACCGTGCCCCAGCCCGACCAGTCCGGGGTTTTTCTAATGAAGAAGCAAAGGATCGACGGAATCAGCACCGGGAAACCAATCAACGTTCCTACTAGCATCATTAAGTCAAACAAGCCAAAGGATTGCAGTGACTTTAGCAGTAGCGCTGCAACAATGATGGCGATCCCAAACACCGTCGTTAACACTTGGCTCGCGGTCATCAGGTGCTTCTCCGAAGCGTCAGGATAGCAGTACGGTTCATAGACGCTTTTAAGAATGATTCCCGCGTTACGATTAAGGGCCGAATCCATTGACGACATCGTCGCAGCAAACATGGCGGCTAACATCAGCCCCACCATGCCCACAGGCATTTCATTTTTGACAAAAATGTAATAGGTCGCGTCGGCAATGTTGTTGCCCAGCCCTGTTAGCCCCCAAGTGGCAGTGTCGGGATAGTGACCTGCGACAAACCAAGCCGGCAGGAACCAAACCAGTGGACCAAGAATCATCAAGCTGCAAGCCAACAGCGCAGCCTTGCGGGCGTTTTGGGTGTCTTTGGAAGCGATGTAGCGATAAGAATCAACCATGTTGTTGGTGCTGAAAAATTGCTTCACAAAAATGCAGATGAACCAACCGACGAAAAGCCAAGCGTAACTATAACCGTCGCCGACGATTTTTTGCTGGGGCAAGCCAACCTCCAGCAACGGGCTGATGCCACCCGACTTCCAGATCGCGACGCAGCCGGCAATAAATGTCATCACCGTGATGATAATCATTTGCATAAAGTCCGATGCGATCACGGCCCAACTTCCGCCTACCAGCGAAATAAACAGCACGACAACTCCAGCACCAACAATCGTTTGCTCCATCGAAACGTCCACGACGGCACTGGTGAAGACCGCTAAGCCGTTAAGCCAAATGGCAGCTTGGAGAACACTGATCGGGACATTGGCCCAAGTAAAAACCTGTTCGTTGAATTTTCCGAAACGCAAGCGGATGCCTTCGATTGGACTAATCACGCGCATTTGCCTAGCCTTGGCCGCAAAGAACAGATAGTTGACGAAGTATCCCAATGCGTTGGCGAAAAACACGACCGCCACAGACATCCCGCAGGTGAGTGCTTTTCCCATCAGTCCCGTAAACGTCATCGCACTCAACGCCATCATGAACGCACTGGAACCGACCATCCACCACAACATCTTACCGCCGCCGCGGAAGTACTCGCTGGTGTTGGTGGCTGATGAACGAAACATCCAGCCAAGCCCAACTAGGAAGGCGAAGTAGACTAGAACGATCGCAATATCAATGTTCAAAGCTGCGACTCTGATTAAAAAGGAATACAAGGCGAGAACGAAATATAACTTTAACCCATCACTTGCTGGCCAACAGGTGATTCTCAAGAATCCCGCAAGGTTGCCAATCCGTAACCTCGTAAGTTAAGGTAGTGATTGTGAAGGAATTAAATGGATTATCAATAAATCAAAGAAACCAAGCTTTAATAGGAACCCGTAAACGTGACATACGCTCCCGCTTCGACTCGTTACGACAACATGCCTTATCGCCACTGCGGCAACTCAGGTTTGAAGTTACCTGCGGTTTCGCTGGGGCTCTGGCATAACTTTGGTTACGACACACCACACGATATAAAACGAGCGATGTGCCAAACCGCATTTGATCATGGCATTACGCATTTTGATCTAGCCAACAACTATGGCCCTCCTGCCGGCAGTGCCGAGGAAGCCTTTGGCCAGATTTTAGCGACCGACTTCCGTGGCTACCGCGACGAACTGATCATTTCGTCCAAAGCAGGCTATGCCATGTGGCCCGGTCCGTACGGTGAGTTGGGCAGTCGAAAATACTTGATCGCGTCCTGTGACCAATCGCTTAAACGAATGGGGCTCGACTACGTCGACATCTTTTATTCTCATCGCTTTGATCCCAACACGCCGCTTGAAGAAACCATGGGCGCGCTGGATCAAATCGTACGTTCGGGAAAAGCACTTTACGTAGGAATCAGTTCTTACAATTCAGAAAAAACCAAGCAAGCCGTTTCAATCTTGAACGACCTCGGTACGCCCTGCCTGATTCATCAACCAAGCTACAACATCCTTAACCGCTGGGTTGAAACCGATGGCCTCAAAGACACGCTCAAAGATTTGGGCGTTGGCTCCATTGCCTTCACGCCACTGGCTCAAGGCCTGCTGACCGACAAGTACCTCAACGGCATCCCCAGCGACAGCCGGATGGCTCAAAATAAGTCCCTGTGGGAGAGCCAGTTGTCCGATCAAACGCTCGTCGCAATCAAAGAGCTAAACGAGATGGCCAGCGGTCGAGACCAAACGCTGGCTCAGATGGCGATCGCTTGGGTACTGCGAAACGAAGACATCACGACCGCGCTGATCGGGGCGTCCAAGCCATCACAGATCATTGACTGCGTTGGCGCGGCGAACAACCTTGCTTTCACCGAAGACGAACTTGCCAACATCGACCGCATCGCCCAAGACGGCAATATTAATTTGTGGGCAACTTCGTCACAGTCGGACAACGCCCCCAGCTAGGTTGGGCTCGACATTCCAAGTATCCGTTTCAGTCGATCACGCAGATCGTCGTAAAAACGGATTCGGTCCCATGTTTCTTTTTTCCAGTGTTGACGTTCAGGGAGCAAGCGAATTCGAATGGCAATGTTTTGGTTTGGAATGACCTTCTTATACGCACTTCTGACAAGCTCGTGAATTTCTCTCAGCGATTTGTCTTGGACATACAATGGTCTAATCGATGGCAAAGAAACAGTCCCATCCTTGCGAATTGGGACGGGCCATCCCATTGACGCTGGGAGATCATCTGGACGTGGAGGTGGAACCAAGCCTGGAAGGCCACAACACTCGCTAGGCGGTGCCAAAATGCCTTCAATATAAAAACCGAGGACTCGTCCTGGTTTAGTAACCGGTTCCGAATTTAGCCGCAAAAAAACGAGAACGAACGAGACCGTCAAAACGGCACAGATAACAAACAGAAGAGCGAGGGAAGATCCCCTGCTAGGTTTGTTGTTGTCTTGCGTATTCATGAGGTACAGGTTGATGGATTGTTATCCCTCAGGTCAAGGTGAATCCGTGCAACGAATCTCGCGGCGATACTGCTGTCTGGCGTTAATGGTCATGCCGATCACAAGGGATCCCTCGAAGCGTCTCGACGATTGGCGATCGCCAGTGAACTCACGATGATGACCGGTAACTGGCATCTTGGGCACGGCGAAGGTGAGTTAGCGATCACGCGGCTATGACCGATCCTTCGCGCTCGAGGCATCGGGTGCGGACAATTGCCAAGGTTTTCGGATTTTGACGCTTTATTCTCGTTCAATTTAAAAGTTTTATGGCTTTCGTTACGCATCCCAAGAGTAATATAGCGTCAAAGTTGGCTCCGTTGCCGCCACCCACGATCATATATTACTTAGAGATATCGGATGCTTCGTCCCACTGAATATCCCTTTAAGGTCCAGATCGAAGAGTATGTCGAATGGATCTTTCTGAACAAGAACAAACTGATTCTTTACAACTTGATTTTGCTGCTGCTGACTGTTGGTGTCATCTTATTTTGGCCCCGGCAGTATCGTTCGGAAGCAAAAATCTGGATCAAACTCGGACGTGAAAACTCGCATCTGGATCCAACTGCTGCCACTGGTGAAACAATCTCGATTCAGGAAAACGACCGCGAAGACGAGATCAAGTCGGTGCTGGACATTGTGGCTAGCCGCGGTGTCGTAACGGATGTCGTCGACAAACTTGGCCCGTTGGTGGTTTTGGGCAGTGAACCATTGCCTGGCGAAGAGGCG
>CAZKTR010000287.1:0-4795 GCA_964555525.1 uncultured Pirellulaceae bacterium | reverse complement strand
AAGTTGCTAAAGTGATTTCTCATAGTGGTAGGCTTAATAAACTGGAAGGTAGGCTTGGTTTTTGAAATAGGTGAAGGTTGATCTTCAGAAACTCTAAACTAAAAAGAGAACTCGAAAAAGTCTTCGACGCATTGAATTTTTTGCTCGGAAATTCATTATAGACTATACACAAGTGGTTCGTTTGCCAATTGTTTCTTCGTCCGGCCTCGTCCGTGTAGGAACGGAATAGACGAGCTCAGCTGTAGTTGAAACTAAACAACGGAACTTTTGAATGCAACACTCGACATTTAGCCTTCCAGGTGGTTCACAGTTCTCTCGATGTGATTCGCAAAGTTTTTATGGGCGAATATTCGGGAAGTCGAATTACCAGCGTGTTCGGGTCAGTCTGAGCGGGCAAGTTATCGAATGCATTGATTTGCCAAAGAAATCTAGGTTCGCAGCGACGCCACAAGCTGTTTCGGACCAGACGCCTGATGATCTTGAACACCATTGGGTGTATGCATCACAACAGGTAATTGGTTTGCGGACAGATGGAGCATCAGCGAAACGAATTGAATTGTCGAATCTACCACTTGCGATTGATGAGTATCACGAGGTAGGAGACATGTTGGTGACGAAAGATTCGCTCTACCTTACGATCTGTAGTTCTCGATCCAACAACCAGAAACAACCTTGCGATCACGACCTGACTGCGACCGTGGCGAAACTCTCGCTTGACGGTGAGCTAATCTGGACAGTTGCGATACCGGTCGAGATGGTTGAGCACAAAGAAGTGGCTCACGTCAACGAAAAACGGAAAACGAAGAAAAGGCCTGCTTGGACACCAACTACCTGGCAGGCGTTCGGGCATGATTGTCTGGTTATATCTGGAAACCGTATCCTGGCCAGACTTGCAGATTCCAGCTCCGGGCTTGGTCGCTGCTACCTTATCGATTCGGAGAACGGGAAGCTGGTTTGGCGAAGTGATTCCTCGGCTGGAGGTTTTACAACTCCAGCGAATCGTGGCAGTTTTCTAGTAGGTGACCAAGGTTACCATTGGTTTGAAACGAATTTGATCGAGGCTGACGGGAGCTGTGGAAATCATTGGGATTCACATGGTCACAGTTTTCTCTGCGATTCGAGATGTTATTCGATTCAGATGGCAAACATGATTCCAAATTCTCAACGATGTGTCGAGATGATTGAGGACGGAACGGTTGTTGATGCGAGCGAACCACTTGGAGCTTATTACACCTCAAGGCCGCAGAAGTTAGCCGATGGCTGCGTCTATTTTTGGCGCAACGACAAAGTATGGAGGTGGGAGTTGCAAACTGGCGTCGAACCGGTTATTGAAACCAATTTTGGCGAAGGTGCATCTGGGAGATCTATAAAGTTCTCTGATACATGCGTTGGTTTTTGCATCTTTCGACTCACAGAACCAAGACTCAACGAATTGGTTGTTGTCGATATCTAAAGTAGCCACGAATTTCACGAATTGGCACGAATTAGGCGATGTAAAATTCGTGTCCGTTCGTGAAATTCGTGGCAATACCTTAATGCCTAATTACTTCGACCTTGCGTCACCGCGACTCTTTTTGAAACGAGCGGAAGATGTCTTCGGCTTAGAGCCAAAACTACCACCACTTACGGATCCGTTGAGAATTCGTTCTCCGGGTACTCTTCTTCGGTATCGAACACGATCGGTGGCATGGGATCGACAAAGTGTTCCCACGAAGGCGGACCAAGCTCATACTCCTCATCGGTGAGCTGGCACTCTTTCAAAACGCGCGTCACATGTTCCTGATCCAGATTCTGGCCGATGAAAACCAACTCCTGCTGACGGTCACCATACTCGTGAATCATCCGTGCTTCGATTTCGGCAATCACTTCCTTTTCTTCAGGCCACGAATCTTTGGGAGCCGAAGCCCACCAAAACCCTGCAGGCTCAAGCAGAACCGAACAACCGGCTTGCGACCAGTTGTAAGCCCAGTCATGACGCGAAGCGATCCAGGCGATTCCTTTACTGCGCAACACACCGCGAAAAAGACCTTCCTCCATATCATCGCCAACCGCGTCCCAGAGCCGCTGTGGGTGAAATGGTCGATCACTGCGAAAGACGAAGCTTGAGATTCCGTATTCTTCTGTTTCGGTTTCTTCCTCTCCGCGGGGAACGGCCAGCCACTCAGAAGACAGTTCCTCTGCCTGCGACAATTCAAACTTGCCGGTGCCCAGAATTTTTGCTGGCGAAACGCGGCTTTTTGTCGACTCAAGAATCGTAGCCGAACTGTTCAATTGACTGATGATTTTTTTCACCAGCCCAACCTGCTGAGAAGAAACCAAATCCGTTTTGTTAACGATGATCACGTTGGCAAACTCAATTTGGTCCACCAACAAATCGACGATATTCCGCTCATCCTCTTCGCTGAGGGCCATTTTGCGATCCCGTAAATCGTCCCAAGACCCGAAGTCTTTAAGAAAGTTTGCAGCGTCTACGACCGTCACCATCGTGTCCAGTTCGGCTACGCTGGATAGGCTTTCGCCTTCTTCATCTTCAAACGTGAACGTTTCGGCGACAGGCATCGGTTCGCTGATCCCTGTCGACTCGATCAACAAATAGTCGAAACGGTTCTCTTTGGCCAGTCGCTTGACCTCGATCAATAAATCCTCGCGGAGCGTGCAACAAATGCAACCGTTGGACATCTCGACCAATTGTTCCTCAGTCCGAGAGAGATTCGCTTTCCCGTCGCGAACAAGCGCCGCATCAATATTGACCTCGCTCATGTCGTTGACGATGACCGCGACCTTCAGTCCCTCGCGATTGGATAGGACATGGTTAAGTAGCGTTGTCTTGCCAGCGCCCAAAAAGCCGCTGAGCACAGTTACCGGCAACCTTTTTTCCTGAGTTGCCGCGTTGTTGGTTTTGATCATGATTTTCCGCCGCGTACTGAATTGTGAGAAAGGCTGTCCAGTTGATTCGGCAGCCAGTCATTCTCTGGTAAAGCATTGTTTGAAATCATATGCAAATGCAATTGACTTGCAAGTGCTGATTTAGCATTTTCACGGGCGATTTTGCTCGTGACAACTTTAGATGAGAACGAACGCAGATTCTTCAGGGCTGAAGCCAAACACACGAGCCGAATCACCATCGACGACCCAGCCATAGAACGAGGTGGTCTGAGCTTGTACGCGACTAGCCACAAAAGGGTGGGTTAGCAGATTCTCTATTTGGCAAAGGACATGTTCAAATATCATCAATTTGATTCGCTCGGAGACCGATTTGGGGAAGTAGTTTTTGTCGACCAGATCGCGAGTTCCCAGCTCGAATCTACGTCTGAATCCACCAAAATCAGCGTCCCCTTGGGCGGCTGGCTGAAGCCACAAATGAAAATGCTTCTCAAGAATCGCCTGGCCTAAAGACTTTGCTTCAACAAATGGCTTGCCCATTGGTTTGCATTAACTTAGCAAATGTTTACGGGGCAGACCGCCGTAGCGAGTAGCTTTTTTTCCACGCTTGGGCCCAATCGTCCAAACGACCCTCCTCTGCGTCTCTGCGTGAGATTTAAATAAACAGATTCAAAATCGCCAGCGCAACCATTGCGGCACCAAAAGCTGCTTTGCCGATCGTCCCGACAAATCTACCGGCAGCCGCTGCTCCACCGACCTTGAGGCTCTTGCCCATTTCGGATCCTTCGGATTTTTCGCCTAACGTCGCTCCAACCCAAGCCCCCAAACAAGCAAACAGTACGGTGCCAACCACCATGCCAATCAATGGGTTGAGCAACGGGATGCCAACGAAGCCGCCTGCAATCGCTCCCACAAACGACCCCACCAAACTACCCATCGCTGCGCGACGACTACCGCCGACTTTTTTGGTTCCGAACACCGAAGCCGCGAACTCAACCAGCTCGCCGATCCCAGCTAACACTACCATCGCAACGATGACGACCCAACCCAAGTGATGCACGGCGTCAGCGTCAGTAAAGTAACACCAAATCCCAGTCAAAGCCGCTATGAACCAATTGCCGGGCAGGCCAAACAGGTTGGAAATCCAGCTGACGATCAACGCCGCAACGAACAAGACGGCCAGTATATAAAACAGGATTGTGATCATAAGGTAAAGCAAGTCGACAGACGAAAAAGTAGCTTCTGTGTCAATCGTTCTTCGGGTGTTTTAATGGGTTCAGGTTTTGGCATGCACGGAAAACAAAACAGTAATCTGGACACTCCTCGGTGAACGCCACCAATCTGGCTTTTGTGAGAAACCGCGTGTGCTGAAAGTCTGAAAAAAAGCCTCACGCAAAGGCGCTAAGGCGCAAAGCCAATGAATTAACAATCTTTGCGCCTTCGCGCCTCTGCGAGAGAAATTCCACACTGCGATTTTCTTGTTGTTGGGGGGATTAAATCATTTTGCAGTGGTGTTCACCGAGAAGTCTCCTAATCTGCGCCAATCATCATTAATCTAACATCTACCATTTTCGACTAGTGAATATTAGTGTTCCTGTTCCAATTAAATTCCCGAAAGAACCAAATGCCGTGGCTGGATTCATTTTATCATCTTCTGATTGAAAAGAGAGTGACCTAGATAAGTTCGTACTTTGTGAGTTTGTAACGGGCGACAAGTTCTTTTATAATCAAAGTTGTAACGAGAGATCTCGTGATAGCTAAGTGGTCCGTTTGCTTTTAGCTAGACTCGCTGGAGTTCGGTTTTGTGTGAGGGCGACTCAAGTTCGATGGGTTTTCGATCGGAGTGACGAATGGTTCGCAAGCATGGAAGAAGTAAAATACGTTAATAGCTTTGCCGAGCTTCACGAACATA